>JAGVNS010000154.1 GCA_020053155.1 Nitrososphaerota archaeon | reverse complement strand
TCCAGAATGGTGGGTCCAATCGGTCCGTCAAGCCATGGAAAACGGGAAAAAAACAACGGTAGACGTGGCCCCCTGCCTAAAAGACCCATTCATTCCCATCTCCTTTTCCCATGCCAAAACGGTTTCGGAAGAGTTAGGCATCCCCCTTCACCCCGCCCACACGTGGTTTTACATAGGATGGACGCTCGAAGAAACAAAAGGAGTCATGGATGAAATACGAAAAGCCAACGATGCCTCGCTCGGACTGGGACTCCTGCATTTTTCCCTCGAAAGCGGACTCAAAAAAAGACTGGAACGTGCGGGGATTCCCCACACGCTTGAAGGGAAAGAAATGTATCTCAATGAAGAGGCAAGCGAAGCGCTCCGCTTATTCACTCGAAACAACGTCGAACCCATCAGGGAAGAAGATACTCCCCTCTCTATCCTTTCACGGGCAGCCGGAATTGAAATCAAGGACAAAGTGGGAACCTTTTCTGGAGCGAGAATGGGAAGGCCAGAAGCCGCAACGCCGCGTGTCATGAAAGGAAACCCGCACGTGTTGTTTCCCATCGGAATCGCGGGGGGCGCGACGCGCAGCATTAACAAGGCAGCCGGACTCGTCACCATCAAAGGGAAAACCCAGCGCGACACGGACGGGAAAACCCGCGTGGAAATAGGATTGAATGAATGCCCCTCCTGCCACGAGGTGGGGGCGCGGCGCTTCTGCATCGCGTGCAACATCCCTTCCAATCCCGTCTTCGTCTGTACCAGTCCTGAATGCCTATCCATCAACCTCACCCCCATTTGCGCGCGCTGCAACTATCCCGCGAAGCAGGGAACCGAATACAACATCGACGTACGCAAGGAAATAGAATGGGCGGCCAAGAATCTGGTAGAGCGCATTCCCGAGCCCGTGAAAGGAGTAAAGGGACTCATTTCGGACGAAAAAAAACCAGAACCATTGGAGAAAGGAATTCTCCGTGCCAAGCATGATTTACACGTGTTTCGCGACGGAACCATGCGATTTGAGCTATTGAACGCGCCCATGACTCATTTTTATCCGCACGAACTTGGAATGACTGTGGAAAAAGCACGCCAATTGGGATACACCCATGACGCGGAAGGAAATCCATTGGAGCGGGATGACCAAATGGTCGAAATGTTTGTGCAGGATGTAATTGTAAATGACGGGTGCGGGGACTGGTTGTTGCGTGCCTCTAAGTTTGTGGACGATTTACTTGTTAAATTCTACAAAATAAAGCCCTATTATAACGCTAAAACAAAGGAAGACATGATTGGACACCTCCTTATTGGATTAGCCCCCCACACGAGCGCAGGCATCGTGGCGCGCGTCATTGGATACTCCAAATCCCGTTTGGGGTGGGGTCACCCGTACTTTATCATGTGCAAAAGAAGAAATTGCCTGACGGGAGATACCCCCGTGATGGTGCGCGAGGGGAATCAACTCAAAAGCGTGCCCATTTCCTATTTTGATGATGGTTCAAAAAATGAAGAAATTCCATTGAAGGGAATACAGGCCTACACCATTGATAAAAAAGGAAAAATCCATACGCAAAAAGCCATGGCACTATTGAAACAAAAATCCCCCGAAGAGTTGCTGCAGTTCAAGACCAAATTTGGAAGAGAAATCACCACTACTCCCAATCACAAACTCCTAACCTGCGATGGAAAAAAGGTGTATGAAAAAGAATCCTCCAAATTCATTGAAGGAGAAAACCTACTCTCCTTGCACACTATCAAACTAGGAAAAACGATCAACGAATTCAATGTAATGGAATTTTATGCCCAAAAGACATTATTGGAAAAAAAGAAACTTCGTGTTCATGGGTTAAAGGATAAGTTAATTCCCTGGATCAAGAAAAACGGGGGATATGCCGAAACAGCCAGAAGAATAGGGCATCAAAAATGGAAAGCCATCCACACTGCCGTTGATTTCGACTCGATTCCATTGGATGTTCTTGAATTGTTGGCCAAAGATATGGGAAAGAAGGTGGCCGAGTTCAGGGAGTGTCGAATCGGCTATAACAAACAGAAAAGCACCATCCCGGCTGTCATTCCATTGACGAAAGAACTGGGGGAAATAATCGGATACTATCTGGCTGATGGGTGTTTTCGAACAACCAAAGGCATACATGAGAAATTTGTTTATCAGATAAATTTTGTTTCCGATGAACGACTAATCACTCAACGCCTTGAAGGGGCCATCCTAAAATCCTTCGGAAGAAATGTTGCCATTGAAAGGCGAAAACTTGACGCTATCACGTTAAGTGGAAGGGTCTATTACGAGTTCTTTACCCATATGCTGGGAACGGGAAAAAAAGCCAAAACAAAGCGAGTTCCCTTCCTCCTGATGAACGCTCCCCCCGCGTGTTTGGAGGGGCTATTGGCTGGATATATTGTGGGGGACGGGCACATCAATGCCAATTCAATCAAAATGACCTCCGTAAATAAGGCACTAATTAGCGACTTTAGTCTAGTTTGCAACCTCCTGGGGCTCTTCCCCCATCTTATTAATGAAAAAGAAAGAATAATCACGAGCGGATATCTGAAAGAATTTTATGCCAAAAAAAATAGAACCATCTCCATTCACGCATATGGAATACGGCTCTACTCGGACGATTTGAAAAAAATGGGGCCCCACCTATTCGGGAAAAAAGGGGAAAAATTCAAAGAAATAATGAAAACACACGCCTTCCGAGGGAAACGACTCAAACACGTCGGAAACTTTGCCTTAGACCGCATCGTGGAAATAAAAAAGATAAAAAGCACTGAAGAATGGGTCTACGACTTAATAGTAGAAGGAGAAAAGAACTACATCGCAGGGTTTGGAAATCTGGGCGTGTATGATTGTGACGGGGATCAGGATTCGGTCATGCTCCTCATGGATTCGCTTCTCAATTTCTCACACACTTTTCTGGGCCACTCGCGCGGGGGGAGAATGGACGCTCCGTTAGTGTTTACAGTGGCATTAAACCCCCAAGAGATAGACGATGAAGTGCACGAGATGGAAACCTGTTCATTATACCCCATTTCCTTCTACGACAAGACCCTCACGTTCTCCGAGCCCAAAGTGGAAGAGGTTCCCGTAGTCAAGAAAAAACTGGGGAAAGAAGACCAATACATCCATCTCCATTACTCTCACACCACAAAAGTCTTTGACAAGGGACCCATGCAAAGCAGTTACACCAAACTCAAGAGCATGGAAGAAAAACTTGACCGGCAGGCAAAGCTGCAATCCAAACTCGCTCCCCTGCAATTCAAAGACAGCCTGGAACGCGTGATTGTTTCCCACTTGTTTCCCGACATTATTGGAAACACGCGCGCCTTTTCCAGACAAACATTCCGCTGCACCAAATGCAATGCCAAATATCGACGCTTGCCCCTCACGGGAAACTGTCAAAAATGCACGGGAGGAAACATCATCCTCACCATTGCACAGGGAAGCGTGCGAAAATACTTGGAGATCGCCAAGAAAATGATCCACGGGTATGATTTGAGCGAATACCTCAAACAACGCATACGATTAGCGGAAACCGAAATAGACGCAGTCTTTCCACCCGAAAAACAGACGCAGAAAAGCTTGTTTGAGTTTGCGTAGCCAATTTCGCATGGCTGCCACGAGGGACTACGTTAGCGGGATTTGCAATCCCGCAGTAGGCCTGTACTAAAACGTGGGGAGTTTCACAAACCCTATTCCAATGAGAATAATGGCGATGAGCACTAAAATGCCAATGAATATCCACCGATTGGGGTGTTCGTGGCTGGGCCGGAAAATCATCGCAAAATCCGTGACAAAATGAGTGATGTATCCCGCCAATTCACCGGGGTGTTGAATCTCGGAAACCGTTTCTTTCAACAATTGGGTTTTTGTTTTTCCTTGGTAGGGGATTCCGCTTTCTTCCCCCCCAAATTCCCCACTCACTGCGTTCAAGCGAAGTTTGATTACGTTGTCTA
>JAGVNS010000023.1 GCA_020053155.1 Nitrososphaerota archaeon | reverse complement strand
TATGCTGATGGGATTACCCGCGGTAATGTTTACCGTTCCGTTGCTTAACTGGTATTCCTTGGTGATGGTGGGTGTTTCCGCACACACCGCGGGATTGGCGGGGTCCCCCAACGCTTCTGCTTCAGCATCGGCTTCGGCTTGCGCGGTGGTGCTACTTGCGGTAAGCACGGCAGTCACAAAAACAGCGAGTTGCCATTGGCTATTGCGAATGATTTCGGAGGTTTTGGATAAGAGCCCATTGATGGAGTTCGACAAGCCAAAAGTGTCGGGATCTCCCAGTTGTGTGTATTTCCGTTGGTAAGGGCTATAGTTATTCTGGCAATTATTGTTGGTGAGAAACCCATCAACGGTTATTTTTCCTTCAATTTCGTTGAGGGTACCGTCATTGTCCGCAATATCATCCGTTTCATCATCTAAATCCCAATCAAGTCCCGAGCAATCCAGCAGTTCGAATGTGCCGCCAATGAGGCCTTTCCACACTTGTATTTCCCCACTTCCTTCATGGATAAATACGTAAACGGAATTGGCGTTAGTGGGATGTTTGAGTGCGGCAAAGGATCCGTAATCCGCGTCATCCAACCGTGTGATCGTATCAAGTGCGTGTCGAATGTTTTCCCCCGCAGCGAAAACGGGTATTGTATCCGTTTCAATCATTTCGGTCAGAATGGGATTGTTGAGTTTGAGCGTTTCATACGGGGTGGGGAGGGCGGGTGAAGGAGTGGGCGTGCTTGCTTGTGCCTTGGCCGTTTCGGTCCAGAGGAAGAAACCGCCCCCTATTACAAGGAGGGCTAAAATCCCAACGACTGCGTGTCGGTTCATGCAATCAATGTGGCTTTTGCCCCTTTATATACGTTGGCGTTTCGCGCTCGCGTCTGTTACCTAAATTATGGATTCGGCCCGATGGGAGTTAAGAATTGGGTCATCAAGTCAAGGTATTGCCGCGCCTCTGCTGCGTTGTTTTGTGCAAACGCCCGCTGTGCCATTCGGAGGTAGCTTTCAAACTCAATGACTTGTTCGGGGGTGGAAATGAGCTGGATGTTAGTAATGAGTCTTGTAAATATTCTGCTTCGCCCCTTTCCTTGCCCATATTTCATGGAGAGGTCGACCAGTATTGTTCTAAAGCGTCGTTGAATTTGAGGTATTTGGGTTCCCATTTCGGCGCGTGCGCGTGCAAGTCGAGTTTGCTGCGTTAACCCCTTCAAACCGAGCCGGTTATTATATTCCTCCTCCACCGCCCTTGACGCCTGGGTTAATGCGCTAATGACTTGTGCATTGGCGGAAAGTTTTTTGTTGAGGCGGCCCACTCTCCATCCCCAAAAACTACTCGCCATTTTGCTTATCGGCCAAATCCAAGTGGATGTTTTCATTCGATAGGCTTCGGCGCTCTTTGATTTTCCCTTAAGATTTGCGCGTCGAACTAACGCCTCCCCCGACCTTTTTTCTACTCTCGCAATTTTTCGTTCCATTTTTGGGATGACGGGTGGGGCTGTTACCAATTGGGACAATCGGGCGTTGGCTCGAACTCCCCTCTCAATTGTTCCTGCCAACCCAAATCTAAAACGCCGCATGAGGGGTTTGGCTAAACTTTGTCCGCGAGGCCCCTGTGTGGGTGTGAGTCCCTGCCTTCCCGCACGGCCGCTAACATTGGGTAAGAATCTTCCACGTGCGCCTCGTTGAGCCATTGTTGTTCTCTCCTTGACTGAAAACATCAGGGCCCCTATTTAATCCTTCCCTCTTCGTTTGCATTATTCGGGAACCTCTTTTTTTCCCAGAATGCTTTGACTTGCTCCCCGGGATTGAGCGATAAATGGTACGTTTGGGTGGCGGGGCAAACATTTTTTGTAATTATCCCACATGTAGCGCTTGTCGAGGAAGACAATGGTCCCCACATCTGTGGGGGGGCGGATCACCCTTCCTGCTGCCTGAATGGCTTTTCCCATGGCGGGGTAAATGTGTCCGTAATCCAGTTCTATTGGGGGTGTTTTTCGCAGTGTATTTTGGTGGGTGAAAGTCACTCTTTTTTGAGGAGCCATTTCCAGAGGGGAACGTATTTTATTTTTTTTCCGTTGATGGTTTCTTCTCCTTCTTTGTTTTGGGTGATAATGAGGAGGTTGGTGCACAAAAGTTCGTTGCTTGCTTTGATGATGGCGTTCGTTTCCCTTTTTTTGGTTTCATAATCGTCCATCTCATAACATACCTGGATTAGCTGTTCGACTTTTTCTCTTTTTACGATTACAAAGTCTACTTCCTGGTGGGATCGCGATTTCCAGTAGTATGTTTCTTTTTTTCGTCGTTGAAGTTCAAGGAATACTACATTTTCATAATTTCTCCCCTTGTTTTGGGAGAAGCTACTGGATAGTTCGTTGATGAACCCCGTGTCGACAAAAAATATTTTTCGAGGATATTGAAGCTGGTCTTTCATGGAGTACGAAAAATAATAGAGGGAGTAGACCAGAAATGCGTTTTCGATGGCTCGAAAATATTTCTGAATAACGTCTTTTCCGGTTGACAAATGGAGGCTCTTGAGATTGTTGTGTGTTTTGCTGATAGTAAAGTAGGTTGAATTCAGCAGGAGTTTCAGGAGCGTTTTCAGGACTTCTTCGTTTTCTATTTTGTTTTGTTCAATAATGTCTCGTCGGACGACGGTGTCGAAATATCCGTGCAATAATTCTTTTTTTCTCACTTCAGGTGCTAATACCACTTCGGGCATCCCGCCATATTGAATAAATTCTTGGAGGGCTTTTTGAAGGATTGTATCGTTCCATTCGGATTCGTTTCCGCGGCGTTCTATTTTTTTGAATTGGAGAAACTCTGAAAAGCTAAGGGGAAGTATTTTTATTTCGATAAATCGTCCGCGTAATTCGGTTGGAATTTCATTGCTTGACATTTTGGAAGAGGAACCCGTCACCACAATTCGTATATTTTCAGTATCATATATTCTCCGCAGCCATTTGCTCCATGCGGGAATGTTTTGAAGTTCATCCATGAAGAGGTACTTTGGAGATAATTCTTCTTTGATGGCTGGTAAAAGACCGGTAAGGAATGGGGTGGTTGCGGGTATTCGCTCATCCTCAAAATTGATGTATACGACTTCTTCTCGTTTGTTTTTTTCAAGAAGCGTGCGAATAAGCCCAAGCACGAGATATGTTTTTCCCGTTCTTCGGAATCCCGTTACTGCAATTATCTTGTTTACGGGCATGTCGACATAGTTTTCGAGATTCGTTTCCCTGTCAATAATGGGGGGTAATTCTCTCTTTTTCCATTCTTGAATGATTGTATGATAAAATGAATCAACCATACAATATGATGCATTATTGTCCTATAAAAAGTCGTGTGTCAGCCAATTTTGCCCTAATTCGCGTGAAAAAAACGTTAAACGTCGATTTAGTGTCTTTTCTTTATATTTTATTCAAGGGGTGCGTAACCAACATAGAATCGGTTCCGCGTTAAACTGCGTTAGTTATAGAATGGGACTGAGTGTTCATCCTCTCTTTCTCTGCCAGAATTCTTTCACTTTCACGGAGGGGTCATTCGTGGGGTAGTATTCTTGTGTCGGGGGTAAACATTCGTTGTAATTCTCCCATACGTACCGTTTGTCAAAGAAAACAACCGTTCCCACATCTTCGGAAGAGCGAATAACTCTTCCTGCTGCTTGAATGGCTTTTCCCATGGCTGGATAAATGTATCCATACTGCCACCCTTTCTTGAATCGCTTTTCATAATAATCAACCAATGCTTGCGTTTCCGCATTCATTTCTGCCAAGGGAATGCCCACAATGACAACCCCCAACAATTGGTTTCTTGGAAAATCCAATCCCTCCGCAAAACTCCCACTCGTGCACGCCAGCAATACGCTTCCGAATCCGTGCGCGTGCTGTTTGAAATCATTCACAAGTTTTTGGGTCTCGCTCATTTTCATTTTTTCGCGTTGAAACAATAATGGTCTAAGTGCATACTCCTTCATTTTTCTCCCAATGTTTTCAAGCAGTTGAAAGGAGGGAAAATACACGACCGAATTTCCGGGTATTTGATTGACTATTTTTCCAAGCTCCTCCGCCATATGAATGTAGTTGGTTTCGTTCCGCTCGGTAAATTTAGTGGTAAAACGGGTGGAAATCAAATTGAGGCGATTCTCTTTGGGAAAAGGGGAGGGGTAAAACCCCATCACGCGTTTTTCAGGGGCAATGCCCAAAATGTCCGCGTACATGGGGGTTGGGTATAATGTTCCCGACATGAGCATACACGCGTGCATTTTTTCCAGAACGGGTTGGGTTAAGGGTTGGGGGTCCAATGCACGCAGGGTTAATGAAAAGTCTCCCCCCTGTTCCCACTTTTTGAGAATGCGCGCCAATCCTTCCCCCTCACTCCCCCATTTTTCAAAAAACTCTCCAATCACCAATAATGTTGAGCTTTCTTTTCCACTCTTCTCCAAATAATCAACGCCGCGTGCTTGGCATTCCAATCCAAATCCTCCCCATTTCTTTTTTTCTCCCAAAATGGTCTGCCATTCCCAAGAATGGAGCAATTGTTCGTTTTTGAGCAATTTTTTTCCGCTCATTCGGATGCATTCGTCCATTTGTTGGAATTCTTTTTTCAATTCCCCTTCGTTCAAATAGTCGGCTTCGTCCTGTGCCTTTTGCAATTGCTTCGTGGTTAGGCTGGTGGACATGAGTCCCCGCACGCGCTCGGGCAGGTTATGCGCCTCATCCACAATCAAAATGCAGTTTTCGGGTTTCTTTCCCAATTTGGGTAAAAGGAGTTCGGAAAGGGAGGGGGAAAAGATGTGATAGTAGTCCGCGATGATGACGTTTGCTTTTTTGGCCATTTCAAGGGAGAGTTCGTACGGACACAACCCCGCATTTTGCCCCCCGACTGAAAAATCATTCGCACTTTCTTTTATTTCGGAGGAGGAATGAATGCCGCTCATTTGTTGGACGAACGCCCCGCGGTATATTTTGGCTTTTTCTCGTTGCAGCGGGTTGTATCCCCTCGCGTTTCCAAAAAACGTGCATGCTTCATTCTCTTTCTTTTTTTTGCACCCTTCGTAAAACATTCTCCCTTCCTTGTGCATCACGCTCTCTTCCAAACACACGTGTTTTTTTCCCACTAAATCCACCGCTCGCAGGTTTAGCGAAAATTTTTGGTTAATTTCGCGCAATGCCTCTAAAATAATGGCGTGCTGCGCGTTTTTGGGGGTGATAAAGAGGATGGTTTTTGGGGGATTTGTTTTGAATGCCACTTCCAGGGCGGCGCTTAATGCCGCATCGGTTTTTCCCAATCCCGTTTCGGCGTGGGCGAGGAATATTTTTTGGGATTGGAACGCCTGGTATGCGTCTTCAATGAGTTTTTCCTGTCCCTCTCGTGGAGTGGGGTGTCGAAAAGGGAGGGTGGGGGGAAGCATGAATACGTGAAAAGAGAGATGGGGCATTTAAGGCCGGCGGAGGCGTTTTTCCATTGCTTCCTGCAAGCGAATTTTATATACTGTACGTTCCTCCATCCCCCATCATGACTGTTCCCCCCGCGTACTCTCCCGTATCTCCCGATTTTCGCCATGTCATTCGGCGCGTTCCAACTGGCATTCCCGGATTTGATGAGTTAGTGGAGGGTGGGTTTGAGGAGAAGACTAATACCCTTCTCGCGGGGTATGCGGGCACGGGCAAAACCACTTTTTCCATGCAGTTTTTGTACAATGGCGCGGTGAAGTGGAATGAGCCCGGGGTCTATTTGAGTTTTGCGGAGAGCAAGGAAAGCATTTTCCAGCACTGCCTCAATTTTGGGTGGGATTTTTATGCGTTGGAACAAAAGGGACTGGCCCGGCATTTGTTTTACAAAGCCCACCAAGTGAACAAACTATTGGAAGAGGGTGGGGGTACGGTAAGAGACACCATTTCTGAGATTGGCGCCAAGCGCTTGGTGATTGACTCCATTACCGCGTATGGGTTGCTTTTTCGCGATGATTACAAGCAGCGCGAAGCTTTGCTGTTGTTTTTCGAGATGCTGATAAAGTGGGGGTGCACCAGCCTGATTATTGCGGAACAATTGTCTGGAATGTTGGACGCCCGGTCGGGGGAAATAGGCTTTCTCACGGATGGAATCATTGATTTTTCGTATGGTCAAATGGAAGACGATTCGGGGACCAAAATCCGCCGGCACCAGCTTGAGATTCTAAAGATGCGGGGAACGGCCCACTACAATGGGGAAGCCGAGATGATTTTTACCAAGCAAGGGCTGGTGGTGAAAAAGACCCAGGACCTGCTCCGGCAGTAATTCGGCCTTTTTACTTTGGTAAAAAGCCCGGGGAAAATTTGCTTTGCTCCGTTTTTTGGAAAAATCCGTGAAAAACAGGTATGTGCGATACCCCTTTTTGCTCGTGCCCAAAAGCATCTGACGCATTTTTTTCCCGTATCCTTAAATCCCTACTCATGGGAATAAGGTGTATGCCTCCCCCCCTTCGTATTTCGGTCGAATGGTTGCGCTCCACCCTTTCTCCCCAACAGATTCGCATCCTGGGCCTTCCCGAAAAAGGAGAATTCGAAATCACGCGCCTGAAAGAAAATGAATGGTCCATCGCGACTGCTTCCTCTAGCGAATTTTCCCCAGTTTCCAATCCTCTGCATGCCAAAGTGCTGCACCTGCTTCACACGCACAAGGTACAGGATTTGATTGAGGGACGGTTTGAACGACTTCTCTCGGATGTCGAATTGCAGGTTTTTAATGAACTGCTTTCCAGCGGGAAAATAATCGCCGTCAAAACCAACCCCAAATACGAAAAAGGGATTTACCGCGTCGCAAAAGGGGAAAACGATTCCATTCCACGCGTGACAACCATCCGCGTTCCCATTCCCGAAAAGGCGGTGGACGAGTACTCGCTCTTACACGACGGGTTTCAAGTGTTACGTACGGAAGGCGCGGCCAAAGCGGCTTCATTCGATTTGGCGGAACGCATTCGCGCGGGAGAAATAAAGGGAATAAAATCCTTCGACGGGTTCTACTACCTCATTGAAAATATCCTGTTGGAAAAGAACCTCCCGCCGTTAGTCGAATGCGTGAAGGGAAAAAAGAAGATGGAATTGGAAGAGTTGTCCAAAGAGACGCACTTCCCACTTGTTTTGGCCCGAATCATTTTGGAATTCGCCAAGGAAGACGGCATAATCATTGAGAAGAAAAAAAACACGTTCGCATACGTGGGATAAAAGGAGCGTGTGCTCGTGTCACGTGTCCTGATTCCAGTCCTTTCCCCGCATGACGCTCAACCCGAATTCATTTCGCGCATTTCAACGGATGCATCCGTGGTGTATGTGCTTCTCGTGTTGGACAAGGATTCTCTCCATTCCTCTTTTGGATTCAAAACCAGCGAAATCATGCGAGGGAGGGAAGTGGTGGAGAAAATAAAGGAAGAAATAAAGAAAAACAAGCGACTATGCACCGACATTTTGGAGTGGGGAAACACGATTGAAAAAATTGCGCAGATTGCCGAGATGAAACAGGTGGACAAAATCGTTCTGTATAACGCGGAAAAGAATGAACATTTTCACACGATTGCGGAAGACATTGCGAAAAAGACCCCAATCACTGTGGAAATATTCTAGAACTCCAAAAATTGCACGTCCTTCATCTGTTTCCGATATTTTTCAATGTCCGCATCGAACGTTTCCAGGAATTTGTTCATCTTTTCAACCGCGAGCTGCTTGATTTCCCCCGAAAGCATTTTTCCGGTTGAATAATCATCGCGGATTTTTTTCAATTCTTTGTCGGATTCCACTAAATGTTGCTTCAACAATTCGTATACCATGTCTTTCTCAATGATGGCACCCAATTTGCGCTGCTCTTCCATGGTCGCCCGTCCTCCCGTAAAAGCTTGTTTAATCACTTTCTCCGCCACTTTTTTGTCCTCCGGCAATGAAATGTTTCCTTTGGGATTGGATTTGGACATTTTCGCTCCCCCATCCATTGAGGGCATGAATTTGAGATAGAGTGAGGAAATGGGCATGAATCGTTTTTGGGATTCTATTTTATGCAAATAGTCCCGGCACAAGCGGATGTGGGGCTCTTGGTCAATTCCCACGGGAATGATTCCGGGCATGGGTTTTCCATGTTTTTCTTGGGGATAAATCATGTCTCCAATTTGGGTTACTGCGGACATGATTCGACCCGGTTCGGCATTCCCATATACTCCCTTGAATTCGTTCAACGTTATTTTCTGTGCCGCCTCAAATGCCAATTTAGTAACGGTGCGGTTTTCGCTTTGAAAATAAAAATGTGTTTTTTTGATGTCCAATCCCAGAGCTAAATAGGCAGGAATGTGAAAATGTAGCGCGCGTTTTCGTGCTTCTTCAACCGAAACCCCTCGTGCGGCAGCCGATTCCAAGTCCGCTACGCACACAAACGTTTCGGCTCCCTGCTCTTGGAAATATTTTACGTTTTCTACCACTGCTTTGGTTCCAAAATGAATTTTTTCAGCACTGGGCATGATGCCGGTGAGCTGATAATATGGTTTATCTAATGCGACCGGGAATACCGCCGGTCTGTAGGACCGGCGGATGAAAGGTCGCCGGTCTTGTTTTAGTTCTTGGACGTTTTTTGGGATTCCTG
>JAGVNS010000074.1 GCA_020053155.1 Nitrososphaerota archaeon | reverse complement strand
CAGGAATCCCAAAAAACGTCCAAGAACTAAAACA
The DNA here is from genome assembly GCA_020053155.1 of Nitrososphaerota archaeon. GTDB lineage: Archaea > Iainarchaeota > Iainarchaeia > Iainarchaeales > VGJJ01 > VGJJ01. The sequence continues at coordinate 3,380 of JAGVNS010000074.1, read as the reverse complement.
AGACCGGCGACCTTTCATCCGCCGGTCCTACAGACCGGCGGTATTCCCGGTCGCATTAGATAAATCGGCATTGCGATTTTCCACTACATATCTTTCCGCATGGTTTGGGTGAACGAGCGCTTTAGAATTCCTCATTTCTCGCCCCAATTCTTCATACAAAAAGTGAATGGCTCGCGTCGCTTCGAAACAAGATATCATGTTCACCCCAGAAAAAAATAAATTAGATTGATTGCCTTTGTAACCATAGGAAAAATTTATCAGAAACCAAAGTTCCGAAAAAATCCGCGCCATTCTCCCCGATCGGATGGAACTAGAGGCAGTAGGCCTCAAAAAAGGGTTCGCGTAATAGACTCTCATCGACTCATCATGACGATTAAAATTTTTGACAATTTGGCGGTTTATCAAATCGGCCAGCCCCCCTTGACCCCCTAACCGAATAAAATTTGAAAGGGGTCCTCCCTCCATATTTTCCCCAATTAAGCGAATAAGACTTGGATTTATGTCTTTGAATTTTATTACAACTGGCATGAGCTTTGGTTTGGGTGGCATGTTCTCACACTGTTTTAATACCTTCCACCCAGAACACCTATTTATGCCTGAGTCCAAACTCGCCATTCTTGCACAGCGTGTGGGGGAAGAGATGACTCAGGGAAAAATTTACTCCATCCCTACCCTGAATCAACGGAAACGAGAGCTATCCACTGGATTAAACATCCCCCACCTGCCCACGAATCCAGATTTATTACCCATCATTCAGGAACACCACCCCCTTACTCAAGAACAGCGAGCTTTATTCTCCATCAAACCCATCCGGAACATTTCAGGAGTGGCGGTATTGGCCGCGATGGTAAAACCCCACCTATGTCCGCATGGGACGTGCATTTACTGCCCCAAAGGAATACACCATCCCGCTCCCCCCGCGTATACGGGGGATGAGCCGGCCGCCCAACGAGGGTATCGAAATGATTTTGATGCCTACAAACAAATCACCTCACGCATTGCCCAACTGCAAGCCACCGGACAAAGTACCCAAAAATGCGAACTCATCATCATGGGGGGGACGTTCCTCTCCATGCCTATTGAGTATCAATATGAATTCATGCAAGGATGTTTGGATGGAATATCTGGAAAAGTGCATGCGAATTTAGGCGAAGCCGTAACGGATTGCGAGACAAGTGAAAATAGAGTGATTGGAATCACCATGGAAACGCGCCCCGACGTGGCCAAAATGAGCGACATTTCCCGCATGCTGGAGTGGGGAACAACGAGAGTAGAAATGGGTGTACAATCCGTGTATGATGACGTGTTAGAAAAGCTCAATCGCCAACACACGGTGCAAACAACCATTGACTCTACTCAACGCCTGAAAGATTCATGCTTGAAAGTAGGATATCACATGATGGGAAAGCTCCCTTATTCCAGTTTGAAAAGGGACATGGATGCACATTTGGAAATATTCACTAACCCAAACTTTCGCCAGGATATGGTCAAGCTGTACCCAGTTGCGGTGGTGCAAAATACCGCATTGTTCAAGATGTGGGAGAAGGGGGATTACGCTGAAATGACGCAAGAAGAGGCGATTGAATTCTATTCAAAACTGAAACCACAAATTCCCGAATGGGTAAGGGTTATGCGCGTGCAGCGAGACATTCCCACGCAAAACATTTCCGCCGGAGTAAAAAAAACAAACCTGCGGCAAATGATTGAGAAACGAATGAAAGAAAATGGAACCACGTGCCGCTGCATTCGGTGCAGGGAAGTGGGATTTAAGCGCATCAAAGAAGGGTTGGTCCCCCAAAAAATAGAATTAGTGCGAAGAGAATACGAAGCCAGCAAAGGAAAAGAGATTTTTCTCTCGGTGGAGGACATTGAACAGGACATTTTGGTGGGATTTATTCGGTTGCGCATTCCTCATCAGCCCACGCTGCCTGGGTTAGAACATTCCGCCTACATTCGCGAGGTGCACGTATATGGCCAATCCGTTCCCTTGGGAGAAAAAAGAGAAAAGAGTGGACAGCACAAAGGGTGGGGGAAGAAGTTATTGGAGGAAGCCGAAGCCATTGCCAAAAATGAGTTTGGAATGGAAAAAATGAACATTATCGCAGGAATTGGAGTAAGGGAATACTACAAAAGACTCGGTTACATGCAAAACGGGCCGTTTGTGGAGAAAACGCTCTAACCCAATCGCTTATCCGAAAGTTTATTTTTTCCTCGATCGGCGCGGACTTTTTGTTCTGCAATTACTCCCAGAACAACTCTGACGAACGCGCGCTTTTCCTCAGGACTCATCCCTCCAAGGGTTTTCCTCAATTGTGGCCCCTTCTCGCGCTTCACTCTTTCGTATGCACTATCACTCGGGGACCGCATGGGTATGTTCTCCAGAGGGGTTCTCCGCAAGCGTTGAAATTCACGCACTATTTGCTCCCCAGTCATCCCCGTAAACCGACCACGCCCTTCAGACGACTTTCCTAAGTTTACAATCGGCCGGACCTTCGGTCTAAAAGAAAATATTTCCTCACGCTGTTCAAATATTCTCCCAGGAACTGCCGAACGCCTCTTGTTGCCTTTGCTACTTCTCTCAATACCCATAATGAAAGGCTTGACATTTTTCCTATAAAAGGCTTTGTATAACGGAAAGGCATTAAACCCGAGAAAGTGAGATAGAACATGATTGAACTTATTCTGGGAATTCTTGTAGTTATTTTAGCCGGAGCCGCCTTTTTTCTCTGGAAACGTGTACAGGAATTGGGGGAATACGCCAATTCGCTCGCGTTCTCCAAACAATCCCAGTCCGTAAAATACGGAAAAATGAGCGAAAACTGGATTCCTCTCTCTGAACGATTTCCATACGAGAAAGAACGGTTTCGCTTTTTGGGAAATCCCATTGATGGCATTGCGTTTCTGGATGACAAAATCGTTTTCTGCGAATTCAAAGCCAACACCTCTCGATTGAATCCTACGCAAGAAAACATTCGCGAATTGGTGAAAAAAAAGAAAGTAGAATGGATGGAATTGCGGGTGGAAGAAATCTAACTCGTCATCCGATAACGCAATAACGAGACAATTCCACTTAGCCCTTCCAATTGCTTTCCGGACTCGTGATGCACGTCTAAAATGTGAAAGGGAATGCTGGATTGTTTACAATATTCCAATAGTGCGTTTACTCGCTCGCGCTGGAAAGAAAGGAGGGCAGTTGAAATAAGCACCTCATACGCCGCTCCCACTTTAACGCTCTTCTCCACTTCCTCAAAACCATATGCTGCGAGACCATCATCCTTACCCAGGTGCTTTAACACCTCTTGCATAAGCTCGCTTTCTTGTGCCAGGCGGGATTGTCCCAATGCTTTGGTGATGGAGGCGTTTGATAACGCTTCCCGAAT
>JAGVNS010000139.1 GCA_020053155.1 Nitrososphaerota archaeon | reverse complement strand
CGCAGGTCCATTTCTTCCCCCAACAATCCTTCCGATTGTCCAAAGACTGCTCCGACAATGTCGGGCTTGTCCACCACTCCCTTTATCTGGAAGTGGATTTTAATCATGTACTTAACTGCATCAACGTATGTTTTGGCCATGTTTTATCATCTCTCTTTTTTCGTTGTCTGCGTTCGGAGAATTTGTTCCACGCGTTCATGCGACAAACCAATCGCGATTATTTTTCGCACGCTCTTTTTTCCGCGCACGATTTCAACGGAAGCATGGAACAATCGTCCGCACTCCCGTTCTATTTCGCTATTGGCTTCATCCTTTTGAGGAAGGGAAGTAACGTGGACGTGCCACGCATCCGACCATTCATCCTTCATGGAAAACCCAAACGAGGGTTTTCGGGGGTGGACAATGATTGCCAAACGGGTTTGATTCAACCCAAACACTCCCAATGATAAGCGTGAATGAAACAAAAGCCCGAACGAACGGACTTCTACTATCAACGGGGTACCATCAGTTTATAAACGAAAAACGTGAACGGCCGGCAAAAGACGGAAAAACAATGCATAAATAGGCACAAACCCTGCATACAACGAAAACAATGACTCACTACAACAAAGGAGCGAATGCCGAGCGGGAATTGCTGCACATATTGTATTTGTCCGGAATGGCCGTCTGCCGTGCGGCCGGGAGTGGGAAGGGAAAAGACACCATTCCCACGCCGGATGCCATTGCCCTGCGCAAAGGAAAAATATACGCCTTTGAATGCAAAGCGTGGAAGGCCACGAGCTTGAACATTCCCCTCCAGCAAATGCACGATTTGGAAAAATGGTGCCAAATGGCAGGCGCTGAATTAGTGATTGGGTGGAAAATCCCCAACAAAGGGTGGCGATTTCTGAAGAAAGAAGACATGCATGTAAACAAGAAAAGTTATGCCATTTCAAGAGAAAAAGCATTCAAGGTTGGAAAAAGGATTGAATATTTTTCTGTACAACCCCTCTTTTCAGGAGAGAAAAAAAACGCGGGCTTAAATGGTTTGAAAACAGGAGATTAGTATGACTGAGCGAATAGTCGTTGATCCCAAAATATTAGCTGGAAAGGCCGTCGTGAAAGGAACGCGCATTCCCGTTTACTTAATTCTGAATCTACTCGCACACGGGGAAACTCTCACCGAAATCACAAAAGATTATCCTGAACTGACCAAGGATGACATCAAATCCGCCATCGAATACGCCGCCAAGAGGATGCAATATGAAGAAACAATACCCATGGCGGCTGATCGCTGACCTGAACATCAGCATTCGAACGGTTTCCTTTTTGCAGGAGAAAGGCATCGACATTCAGCGCGTTGACAAATCCATCTCAACGGATCAGGAATTATTGCAGAAGGCGCAACATGAAGACCGAGTTATCCTGACATTCGACAAAGATTTTGGGGAAATATATCATTTCGGCCCTGAAAAAAATTACACCATTATCTTGTTGCATCTCAAGGACCAACGGTCAAAAATGGTAAATCCCATTGTCCACTCTTTTCTGGCGAAAAATGATTTTCTCCTATTGAAAAACAAGTTAATCATAGTATATGAAGACCGACTCAGGATTGTCCAATAGGCTGGCAGACGAAGGCTTAAAATGGGTTTGACAGAAAAAATACTCCATGGAAACGCTTGAAATCACCATCACCGATTTGGAAAATTTGCGCGCCAAACAACCCTCATATAGGGCCCGCGTTTATTTGGAATGGGCCATTGAAAACCTGAAAAAATTCAACGCGCTGGAAATCAACGAAGGAATTGTGAATCGAAGCAAGAAGCAATAATTGGCCGTTTTCGTCCGGCCGCACCGAAGACTACATCGCGGGTTTTCCAAACCCGCAGTAGACGAGTAAAAAAAATAGTTATTCTTTTACTGGCTCACACCAACGTAGCCACAAACATGGCCGTTACCCCAATCAATGCCATGACAATAAACACGATGATAGATTCAATGCTCAACACCGCACCAAAGTTGAAAACGAACATTCCCAGCGCCGCCAACACAAACAGCACGCCAATCCCCAATAACAAAAAAGAAATGGAGCGGTTTTGCGTTCCCACTCCCCTCAGTTTCATTTCATCCTGGTCCACTTTGATTTGCTGAACATCCTTTCCCATCTCGTTCACGCGCAAACGAATCCGTTCCGCCAATTCGGTAAACTTGGTGACCGTTTCCATGGTCTGGGTTTCAAATCCCTTGTGTTCCTGCACCGCCTGATTTTCGTAAAGGGACAAATCCTTCTTCACGTCTTCCGAAATGTTTTTTTTGGCCGATTCAACCGCCGATTGAGCCTCTTTCTGGATGTACTGGTCCAACCCCGCCTTTTCAGAGGCCATGTCCTGCTTTACTATTTTGGATATTTCGCTTCGCAGCAAGGCAAACGTATCGGCTTGCGCCAACAACAACAAACGCTGCGCCTTTTTGGGATCCACACCCAACTGACTCAAGGTTTGGAGAATCTTTTCCTCGCTCTCCCCATCCTTGACCATGTTCTGAATAATCTCAATAATGGAGGGCTCATCCGCAGGATTAGGCATTTTGATCGGCCCCTGTGTTGGATGAATTAGAAATGACTTGCATGCTTACAACGCGCTCCGCCAAGACAGTGGAGGGAGTGAAAACCCGTATTTTAAATGAGAGGTCCGGGCTTTCCTCAAGCGGAGTGACCAAGATGGAAACCACCTCACACTCAAGAGGGGGAAACGACCACTCTTGGGCAGGGGGAAGGGTCACTGAACCCTCTTCCAACGCCACTAATTGGGTTTGCAAGGGCAATGAATACAATTCATTGTTGCACACTTTCACTTGGAGTTGCGTGGATTGATTAACGTAGGCAATGGAGGGCGTGACAAACGTAAACTGGACGTTGGCATTTTCCAATATGGCTTTCTCCGATGCCACGACAATCTGCTTGCTCAAGTGAAAAGGAGCAGATACCTGTACCACAAACGAATCCGTGGAGGCATATTGGGGATCCAAAAAGATGGATTGCTCTTGTTGAGGGTCCAAAAAAGAAATGGATTGTGCTTCCTTTTTCTCTTGATTCACCATGAATGACACGCTGATTTCCCGGATACGATGCTGCGAATCATTGCGCACCACCACGCGCGTTAACGAGTTGTCAGGATCGGGAAAAAGCTCCAATCCCATGTTGAAAAACAAAAAATAAACCAAACTAATTCCCAACACCCCAAAAATGAAAGACCCTGCTTTCATCACTCTCGCGCGACGCTGTTCAAGCATACAACGAGAGTAAACGGACTGTCTTTAATTGCGTTATGCCTTTCTCAACGATACGCCGGACTGCCAATCTTGAATGAGCTTGATTCCCGCCGAGTGCAAATCCGGAACCCCACCCTTTCGGACTTTCTTCCAATGCAATGCAAGCTCGGCCAGCTGCTCTTCCCCGTCTCCTTGGGGATTTATTCCATACGTGCGGAATATCCAATCCGACCACACTTTTTGAGTGGGAAGCCATTCCAACAAGCGCATGGCTAACACTTCCGTATCCTTCAATTGATTGGGGGATTTGGCAGAGAAAAGCATGAGCGTAAATTGGTCATACTCATCTAATGGAATAACCCCGGGAGTGTCCATCAAATACACGTCTTCTTTCAACCGAATGCTTGACTTTCCTTTGGTGAAACCCGCTTGACTTGAAGTGGGGGCGGCATGCCTTCCCGACAACGCATTAATCACAGAGGATTTTCCAGTGTTGGGATACCCTACTACTGCAATGCTTCCCCCCTTGTCCAATTTTGAAAAAACAAGCGTGCGCAAACGGTTAATGTTTTTTTTTGGGGTGCAACAAATAGGAACATACGGAATGTTTTCTTCTTTCAAACCATCCACATCCAACGGACGGCCGTGCAACAAATCCATTTTGTTCAGCACAACAATAAAAGGAATTCTCCTCCCCATCAAATGATTCTCAAGCGTAAAGTTTCGCATCTCTTTCACAAAACGGGCATCCACCACCTCCAACACCAAATTGGCGTTATCCATGGCATCAAACGCATGACGGGTGAAGGAGGGCATACACGAAAAAGGTTAGAGCAGCTTTAAATGACCCGTATATTTTTTCAGCTCGCTTTCTTTTGATGGACCTATTCCAATGCAGGTTTTGGTTCCGGGGGAAATTTGGGTGTGGCCCGCATCCGTTATGAGTGCGGTGGGGAATTTGTTTTTGACTTGCTCAAACAACTCCAACAATTCTCTTTCGCTCTGCACTTTAACCACAATCTTTTGCATCCCCTCATCCAGCCACTCTTGATAATCCGAACCCCATTTTCGTTCTTGGGATTTTAGAAATGCGGCGATGGAGGCATGCGCGGATTGGGCACACATTTTTCCTTTGCCCATTTTCAAATCGTTGCGAACAACAATGACTTGCGTGTACATGCAGGAAAAAAGGTCCGCCAGATTAAAATACCGTCCTAATTGGAGGGGCGGTAAATTTCAGAGTCTTCGTTCTGCGCATTTTGAGTTGTCTGCGTGGTTTCGGCCGCGGGCATCGTTTCTTCACCCTCCGCTTTGACCGAACGCAACGTAACGGTTTTTGTGGTACCGTTATCCTCCCATAAAGAAGAGAATTTCACCGGGGAATGCATGGTAACCCACATTTTTCGTTCGGTAGGATGCTCATACCCCTTTAATGTATACATTCGGCTGTATTGGAGCAACACCTTGTCCCCTTGAATGGAGTGAATGGTAAATAATGGGGTGCCATCCTTCAGGGTCTCGAACGATTCCCCTTGGTTTACGGTCACGGATTTGGTTTCTCTCTTTTTGGCAAATGGCGGCTTCCAATCCTGCTGGAGGTTTTCAATCTCAATAACGGCTTGCATACGCGAAACATCCCCTGTATTT
>JAGVNS010000032.1 GCA_020053155.1 Nitrososphaerota archaeon | reverse complement strand
GGATTTGTTTGTAAGCAGCGGGCAGTTTTTTCCCGACCACGCGGAAAACGTGATTGAACTTATCAGTTTGGCGCTCATTGCACTCGCGATTTTCGCCCCCCGAAGGGAGTAAACGAAAGGGATTCCCCATGGCGGACGACGAAGCGTTTACCAAAGCGTTAGCATTGGATGTGCGGAAGCGCATATATGAAACCATCGAAAGCTCCCCCGGACTGCACTTCCGCGAAGTCCAACGCCGAACAAGTTTGGCGGTAGGAAGTCTGCAATACCATTTGGATTACCTGCAAAAGCACCACATTGTTCGCACGCAAATAGAAGGAAAGTTTGTTCGGTATTACACGGTGCGCGGACCCCAAATGGGGGAGGAAGGCCAGAACGAATTTGGACAAAAAACCATGGCATTTTTGAGACACGCCTCCACGCGGAAAATAATTCTTTTTTTGCTCACCCAAAAACGGGCGAACAACGAGGCCATTGCCGAAGAAATTAAACTATCTCCCTCCACCACAAGCTGGCATTTGGATAAGCTAGTAGAGGCGGGAATTTTGGTGCGGCAGCGTGAAGGAAGAAAAACATTTTTCACGCTCACAAACCCCGAATCAGCCAAAAAAATTCTCGTGGATTTCAAACAGAGCTTTTTCGACCAAGCCGTGGACAATTTTGTGGAATTAACCCAACAATTGGCCGAACCTGTGGAAAATACACTGCCTCCTGCAAATCCTCCCGTTGAATAGTTTAGGAAATATTTTCGAACGTCACTTTGTCTCCCATTTCTATTCCATGCGAAGCACTCCATCCCGCGTTCACTTCCAATACAAATTCGGCCGGTCCGGGCGGGGTGTAGATTTGGCACGGGTCACTTTGGCAGGGAGCCATGGTCTGAACATCCACCACGCTTCCTTCCCCATCAATCCAAATCGCGTCCAACGGAATACGTGTATTTTTCATCCAGAATGAGTTGATTTTCTCTTCATCAAAAACAAAAATCATTCCCCTGTCCGCAGCCAAAAAATTCCGGAACATCAATCCGGTTTCTCGTTCCTCGGGGGAATCCGCCACTTCCACAAAAATACATGCGGTTCCAATGCAGACGCGGGGGACGGTGGAAGCAGGGAGTGACTCTAACGCGGGAGAAACGCACCCGAAGAAAAGTACAACCAAAAAAAGAAACACAAATAACGCGCGCATATCCTTCAACATCTAATCACGGAATAAAAAAGCCACTATTTGTTGGCCACAATTTCAATCACGTCGCGGTTCTTGAGCGCGTGGTCTTTCCCCAGCAACATTCTGGTTTTCACGTCAATGGCTTTGATGAAATTCTTTCCAAAATCCGTATGCAAGCGAAAAGCAAAATCGAGCGTGGTGGAATGGGGGGGCATAAGAAAACAATCCGGAATGACCCGGCCTTGTGAATCAATTAACCCTTTGGTTCCTCCCGGAAAAACAGCAATGTATTTCAACCCATAGAAAACAGTTTGGTCCAGCATGGATTGCACGCCCGTTCCATTCAATGGCTTCAATACTTTTTCCCGAATGTATTCCAACGCATGCGTCTGGGCCTCATTCAGGGTTCCTTTCACCGTAAAATCGGCATCACCTTGAACATACTCAATCAATCCCGCCTTAGCGGCTTTTTTCAATGTCAATTCGGCTTCCGCCGCACACGGAACAATCAGCAAATGAGGAAACTCTTTCTTGAGCTTCTCCACATTTCCTTTGGAAGGAGAAAGGTCGCACTTGTTGGCGGCAATGACAATGGGTTTTGAGATGAGACGCAGCTGATGCACAAACGTGCGTTTTTCTTCCGGCGTCCAATCATTTAATTTTTTGTCTGCAAAAGTAATTTTTGAAAGTGCGGCATCCACTTGCGTTTGCGTAACTCCCAGACCCGAAAGTCCCTTCGAAAGCGCCTCAATCGTTTGCGATTTTCCCACTAAAGGGTTGCGGGCAAATTTTCCCCAATTATTTTCTAAAATTCCCAGCATCCACAATTCCAATTCTTCTTCCAAGAAACGCACGTCCATGCACGGGTCATGGCTCCCGCTCTCCACTTGCTCCCCTTTCTCATTGGTACTGCCACTCGCATCCACCACATGAATGAGCACGTCCGCTTGCCTCAAATCGTCCAAAAATTTGTTTCCCAATCCTTTTCCTTCATGCGCACCCGGAACGAGTCCCGCAACGTCCAACAATTCCACGGGAACAAAGCGAATGTGATTCATGCAAAAGCCGGAGCGAGGGTTGCATTGTACGTTGAAATCCTTGTCCGCGCACTCTACTCTCACAAATCCCATTCCCCGGTTGGGTTCAATGGTAGTAAAGGGGTACGCCGCACGAGCTACATCTACGAGCGTGGCCGCCGAGAAAAAAGTACTTTTCCCGCTACTTGGTTTTCCAACAATTCCAATGAGCATTGTAGGCGATTACTAATTGGAATCCTTTATAATATCAAAAGCAAAAACATCCCGTTTTCTAACGCATATAATGCTTTTGTTCAACGAGTATGAACGGATTGAACTATTTCTGCATGAATTTCAATCCCCTGGGGGTAAATAACGTATTTGTACTATTTTTTCACAATGTCTTTTGATGTGGTCGAACGAACCCCCCGAGAAGCGAAGTTTCTGGATGACTGTGCTGATTATTATGGCCGCAATCTTACTTTTTGTTCTTCTTATGCAATCGGGTTGATATTGTTAATTACCGATGACTCATTAGTTGATAACTGGCAAACCTTTCCTCCATAGAAAATCAAAGTAGCGGGAGTATGCGTTGGCTACCTCTTTCTTGTCGATGATGATCGTTGTAATAGGTTTTGTGAAATCCACGATTGCCACTTTTTCTCCATAAATCATGGTCCGAACAGGAATGGTAAATCCTTTTGGTAATAGCCGTACTTCGGCCAATGGATTTGGTGAATGATATCCTTCGGAAAAAAGGAGTTTCCACTTTATTTTATGCTTCAATTGTTCCTGAAAATGCATTTTTAACGCCTCTGGGGCGTGAACAAGATAGTCGTCTACATCGGTTCCGAATCCTAGCAAAGGTTTTTTAGTTTTCTTTCCTTCTTCAATGGCTTCTTGCAGGGCTCGGATAGCCCCTTCAATACCAAAATAGATTCGGGTTTTCTGATTCCATGCGTTCTCGAATTGTTGTTTGTATGAATCGGCTACCGTGTCATTTTCAAGTACGAAAGTGACTTCCTCTTTTCCTAAGGTAATGAGCGTTCTATTCCCATGTATAACGATTAATGAAGGATTCGTTCTTTCAATGAACTTAATTTGAGTGTAGGATAGTTTTTCCCAGTTGGTGATGGGGCGGTAGTTTTCATCGAGAAAGATTCGGGCTCTTACATTTCGTTGCTCTCTTTTCTGGTTGAATTTGTAAAAGAAACGCGCCAATTCATCATCCGAATGGCTTGGACCCCAAATGATAATCTCATCTTCGGGTTGAAGAGTGCGCAGCAAGTCTTCGTAAGCGGTTTTCATGCCCTTAAATCCTTCATAGATAGTGGCTTGCGCAATGCTTTCAGAAGATTTTGATTCGATCTTCCGTATGAATTGACTGGCCTTTTCTTTCTGTTCCAGGATTGTTTTTTCTTTTTCATCCAAGTAATCCATGATACGGTTGGGAGAGGCTGCTTGGAAATATTTAGTGCCCGATTTAATGACGTGACCAACTAGCCCCTTTTCCGAAAGCTTTTGCAAAATTTGATAGGTTTTGGAGGCCGAAACCGTAGATCTAGTCACAAGGGGACCCGTGGTGGTTTGCCCCAGTTCGAGAAGCGCAGTATAGATGGCTGCCTCCCCTTTGGTCAAGCCAATCTCTTCCAGGAATGTCATTGAAGAAAATGCGGCCAGAAAAGCTATAAAATGGCGTATTTTAACCCCCTAAAGGGGAAATAATGGCTATATTCATTGGGTAATCATTGTTAATACATGCAAAAAAAAAGTGTCCTGCTGGTCTTAGGACTTGCCCTGTTGATTTTGATCATGGGTTGGTTGATTTTTTCCCCCACTTCAGTGCCGTCGAATATGACAAAAGTAGTGTATGGAATCAGCCCATATCAAGATACAATGATTCCTGTGCTGGCGGAAAAAAAAGGGTGGTATGCACAAGAGGGATTGGACGTTGAAATCAAAATCCTGCCGTGGGGGGAAGTAATGTCCGCCCTGGCTTCGGGTGCGATCGATGTAGCCCTCCAGAACTTTAACTCATTTGAAGCCACGGCCCCCAACATCAACCAAGGAGGGGGCGATGTAATCTATTATGCTCCCTTTTACGTGTTCAAGGGGGCCGCGATCATGGTTCGTCCAGGCGAATTTGCTACTTTTCAAGAAATGAAGTCTCAACTAGTGGATTCGGATGAAGCATTGGTGAAAACGGTTCAACAATTGAAGGGAAAAACGATTTTTCTCACGAAGGGAACGGAAATGGAGGAGATCGTGACAAAAGCCATCGAAAAAGCCGGACTAAGTTCGAGTGACGTTACGATCATCCATGCGCAACCCGAGGATAGTTTGGCAGCTTTTCTACAAGGAGAAGGAGATGGATTTAGTGCAGGAGTAACCGAACATTTGAAAGCACACAAAGAAATAGGGGCAGTCCCACTCGTAACCGCGGGGGATTTGGGAATTGTAGTAATTGATGGGCTTGTCACTCGAAAATCCTTTGCCGAAGCTCACCCTGAAGCCCTTCAAAAATTGAAGAACCTATGGTTCCAGAGCATTTCTTACATCGACAGAAATTTTGATGATGGAGCAGGAATAGTCATCCAAGAACTCAATGAGAATGGTAGCTATACCTTCGATATGAATGATTATCGGTATACGTGGGAATATACTCAATTCTTTCCGAAAACCGAAGAAGAAGCTCACCAATCCTTTTTGGATGAGCAGTCGCCGTTTTACTGGCAAAAGACGTGGGATGCGATCAATTCTTTTCTCCTTAGTCAAAACAGCATTCCATATGCCAATCCCCTTGACTGGTTTTGGGGAAAAGAAACGCTGACATCGAGCGATTAGCGAGGTGTCTGCATGCCTAAGAGAACCATATTGCACTTAGAGCAATTGCACAAAAGCTATTCCGTGGAGGGGAAAGACTTTCCTGTGCTTGAAAACATCGATTTAACGATCAAGAGTCCCGAAATTGTAAGCATCGTCGGGCGCTCAGGATGTGGGAAGACCACGTTACTGAATGTTATCGCGGGTTTTTTGCAACCCACCCATGGAAAGGTATATTTAGATGGAAAAGAAGTACATGCAAACGACCAACGCATTCCCATGATTTTTCAGCAGGATACGGTCTTTCCCTGGTTGACGGTTCACAAAAATCTAACGATTAATCCTCTTGTCAATGCGGAGGAATCGCATCAATGGTTAGAGCATGTAGAGTTGGGGGAAAAGAAGCATATTCACCCCAAATTCCTGTCGGGTGGCATGCGGAAACGGGTAGAAATGGCTCGCGCGTTTGCAGGAAAGCCCCCAATGGTATTGGCGGATGAACCGTTTGGATTCTTGGATCCCGTGACTAAGCGTCGCCTTCAAGGACTTCTTTCTGAAGTTTGGGCAAAACAACGGACGATCGTTTTGTTTTCGACGCATGATGTGGAGGAATCATTGATACTGAGCGACCGGGTCGTGGTCTTGGGGGGCTCTCCTGCCAGGATTCAACGAATCATTTCCATTCCTTTCTTACGGCCACGACCCGAAAGTTTACGATTTGAACCTGAGTTCCAACATCTACGAAAGGAAGTGGAAGAAATATTGGAGATGAAGTAGCGTGTTTTCCAATTCCCGGGCGGTATTGATTTCCATAGTATCAGTAGCTGCTTTCTATGGGGCGTGGTGGGGCATAACGGCTCTGGGATGGATAAAACCATTGTTACTGCCCAGTCCTTTTGCCGTATTGCAGGCTGGAATGGACTTAGGGTGGGGATTGTTTCCCCATGTGCAGGCGACAGCATTCAGAATTCTGAGTGGATTTACTATTGGGGCGGCAGGTGGAATCATGTTGGGATTATTGACTTCGTATTTTCCTTTTTTTGGTTTGGCTCTTCAACCGCATATTGAGAGTTGGCGCCCGGTTCCTCCCGTTGCGTTGGTGCCGTTTTTCATTTTGTGGTTTGGATTTAGTGTCTTTGGCAAACTGCTATTGGTTAGTTTGGGTTGTGCCTTGATTTTGGTAGTACAAACACAGGAGGCTGTTCGAAACATTTCTCCGCGCTACATTCGAGCAGCTCACTCCTTGGGATTGTCAAAGGTTAACGTTTATCGAATGGTTGTTCTTCCTGCCATTTTGCCAGAGTTGCGTTCCGGGTTGCGAATTGCATTAGCATTGTCAGTGAGTTTGGTAGTGGTAAGTGAATTCTTGGGCGCCCAAGAAGGATTGGGCTACTTGATAACAGTCGCAAAAGTTACTTTCAGCACCCCCACAATCCTTTTGGGAATAATATTGTTGGGTTTTCTTTCTTTTACATTTGATTGGCTACTACAAAAGGGTATAGACCGGCTCACGACATGGCGCGAAACGATTGCAGAGTCACTCGAATAGGAAACAATGTTGCAACGAATAAAATAGTTGCTTTTCGAGACATGAAAAGGAAAAACACTGGACGAAGACCCACGGTAGCTAAAAATTAACCACGATTCCAATGAGCATACGGAATACCGCCCCCGGCAAGGTTTATAGGTGCATCCTCCCACTCGCCTACTTTCCACGGTAATGGTTGATTACGTCCCTTCCCCCCCAGGGCTTGGCGTCGCTCATTTGATACCCCAGTTTTTTGACCCACTCCTCCAATTCTTCCTGGGAATGGGCCTCGATCTCCGCAAAAGTGGGGAAATGGGGAATCGTATCCAATTCCACGTGAATGGGGCCTACTTCATACGAAACGCGGTGTTTTCCCAAATGAATGGACTGTCCATCCTCGCGGGATTCTTCTTCCTCCAACCCCAATTCATTCAATATTGTTTTCATCTGGTTGAAGTCCGTTACCCGTACTTCGAATTCATCCATCATTTTGACGGTTTCGTTTTTGGTTTGGCGTTTACATGTCAACTCCACTTCTTTTCCCCGTTGACGGAGGCGGAGGACTTTCTGTTGAGCACGCAGTCGTTTGTCGGGAAAATCAAAATAGGATGCCGAAATGTCTCCCTCAAAAACCTTTTTCCCACCCAACGATTCAATTTTTTTGACAAGCGAGGGAACGTTAACTTCCAAAATCTTGACTTCGATTTCTTTCATACAAAAGAACGGTAAATGGGAGTTTAAAGGATGCGCACTCGGTTGAATTCCTTGACCATTTTGTCCGTGTGGGTGGGTGTCAGGCTCTGGTCTAACACGCTGGGTTTGGCCGTGATGTGACACCCTAATGCGAATGCTCTTGAAACGTCTTGGGGGGTTGAAAGGTAATCCGCCAACACGTGCGCATCTAATTCGTGCGCGGAAAATGCGTCCATCATTTCCTCTATTTCTCCCCAGGGATCGAGCTTGGCATCCTGCATCTTGCTCACGTAGGGAGCGATGTAGTGTCCCCCCGCAAACGCGGCCAGAATTCCCTGTGCGGCGGAAAAAACAGCCGTAAAGCAAAGCTCAATTTTGTCGTGATTGAGGGTGGGGGCAATGGAAAAACCGTTGCGGTCGGCGGGGATTTTGACGATGACGTTGGGCAGGACTTCGTGCAGAGTTCGTGCGTCTTCAAGCAATTCGTCCGGGGTCTCTCCCGTTGCCTGCGCCATGAGGATTTGCTCCTTGTTCAACAGCATGGAGAGCTTTTTCAGGTGCTCAAACCGGTCTTTCACTTTGTGCTGACTGAGAGAAAGAGGATTGGTGGTGACTCCCTTCACAAAGGGCTGTTTAAGCCATCGCTCGGCCTCCAAAATGTTGACGGTATCCACGAAAATAGTCATGTTATTTCAAAATTTATTCAAAGGGTTTTTAATAAGGGGCACCCGTCAGACGATCGCTGGGCGGTTTTTCATTAAACCATCGCGGGTTTTCCAGTTCCAATTCTTCGAGCGCGTGTAATACCGCTCGGCTCGCTTGCCAGGTGTCAGGGTCGTCGACCCGAGTAGCCACCATGATGATCATCCACTGCCAGAGGCGCGATTTAAACTCGGACTTAACTCGATGAAGCATTCCCTGAACCTTTGTGGACAATTCACCCATCCATGCATTGCTTTTGGATCCGGCCCCCAGATTTTTGCGCAGGCGATTAAGCAATCAGCGCGTTCGTCCTTCCCTTTCTTCCACGGTATTATTTCGCGTCCTGTATTCATACATGTCCAAATCAGGATAGGTTTCCTGGGGTCCAAAGGATTCAATCAAATGCCGCCGAATTTCCCGGGGCGTCAGTCCCCGCTCTTCGGATTCTTTAAAATGCACAGGCATTCGCTCGCTTATGAATCGTTTCGCCTGTAATGCACGTGCACCTCCGCGAATAACTCCAATACGGTATCGTGAAGGGGCACTTCGTCCACCCTTGCGTGCGGAACGGGGAGGCATGATCGAGCAGGGCACTGAGACAATATAAATTTGCTTCTCGCCGTTTTCGCCCGGCGGCAATGAACTTGGGGGATTCCATTGAATCCCCGGCTACTCAGAACTCTATTCCTTTTCTCGCGTAAATTTGTTTCATGTAGGGATGGCGTTTCAATCCCATGTCCGTAATATAATCCGCAACCTTTAGTATTTCTTCAGGAGCGTTCCGCCCGGTAATCACGACTTCCGTGTGCACGGGTTTTTTTTCCAGTACATGAATTACGCTTTCCGGGTCAATGAGTTTCATGTTCATGGCCACGTTCAACTCGTCAAAAAT
>JAGVNS010000152.1 GCA_020053155.1 Nitrososphaerota archaeon | reverse complement strand
TTGAGAAGCGGAGCCAAGCGTGAACGAACGTCGATTGTTTTTCCTGGAATGGCAACCGGGGAAATAGCGTGCACGAAAAGGACCCCCCTCCTCTGGGCCCGTTGACGGCTGGAAAGGACATCTTTACGCTTAACTCTTTTGAGGGACATGCAACTGGAATGGTTTGAGGATACTAAAATAAGTATGTATAACCCGCCCCTTTCAAAGGGAAATAGACCATGTCACCAGACACTTATTAAGTCAAATAAAACCCTTGTAGGATGAAAACTTCCCCTGCAGGTATTTGGAGGTGGGAAACGTTCCTTCCCGTTCCTCCAACTGGAAAAATCGTTTCCATGAATGAGGGAAACACCTCCCTTATTGAAAGCGTGAAACGAAAAAATATTTTTTATAAACTCGAATTCGAAAACCCTACTGGAAGTTTCAAGGACCGCGGTTCCACCGTTGAAATATCGCATGCTCTTTTCAATGGATACAAAAAAGTAGTGTGTGCGAGTACGGGAAACATGGGTGCGAGCATCTCCGCGTATGCCGCACGAGCGGGGATTCACGCTACCATTTGCATTCCCCATCACGTTCCGCTGAACAAAATGAGACAAATTGAAGCATATGGAGCGAAACTCGTTAAAGTGAAAGGGGATTACCAGGATGCCCTCAAAAAAACCTGGGAAATGAACGCCCATAATCCAAAAATAATGCTGACCGGCGACTACCCCTTACGCATGGAGGGGCAGAAAACCATTGCGTTTGAGATTGTCGAACAACTCAATGGAAAAGTCCCGGATCAGATTATTGTTCCCATTGGAAACGGTACCCTCATCACGGCGCTCCACGCAGCATTTGTTGAAATGATTCAAACTAAAATGGTAAAAAAAGTGCCTAAATTGATAGGGGTGCAGGCGCAAAACTGTTCTCCGCTTGAAAAAGCGTGGAAAAATAATACAATGCGATTTGTTCCCATCCAAAACCCCCAAACCATTGCGGGGGCGATTGAGTGTGGGAATCCCGTGTATGGGTTGGAAGCGCTTATGGCGGTAAAACAAACCAATGGAAAAATACTTTCCGTCAGCGAAGCCGAAATGAAAAGGGCCAAATTGAGCCTGGCGAGAAAAGAAGGATTGTACTCCGAATACTCTGGAGCGGCGGTACAGGCGGTAGTAGAAAACCATCTATGGAAAGGGACTACAATCGTTCTCCTCTGTGGGCACGGGTTGAAAGAGTAGTTTTTTTTCCTCCACTCGGACGAAACCCCTTTTCCCTTCCATTTTAGAATCCTTTTTATTCGCTATTCTTTCAGGAAATAGTTATGCCCTCGAAACCAGTGCTCATTATCGCGGGAATCGTTCTGATATTGTTTTTCAGCGGATGCGTAGAAGGAACAAGCATCCGAAATTGGGACGAATGGAAAGCGTCCCAAAAAGGGATGGAAACTCCCGATATTCTGAAAAAAATAAACGCTAATGGAAATGCTTCTATTATTGTGACGCTCAAAGGAAACGAGTACACGTCTCCCACGTATGCCCAAAATTTGGACCTAAAAAAAGAGGAAATAAAGAAGATTCAGGATAGGGTCCTCGCAAAATTGGGCCCGGAAGATTTTACCCTTACGTACCAACTTGAAAATTCCCCCATTTTGGCTGGAACGGTTACGTTATCCGGGTTTCAAAAACTGTTGGCCGATGAAGATGTAATAATAATCGAATTAGACCAATCGGTTTATGCGACTGGCGATTAACGCATTTAATACCAAAAAGTCTTGTCTCATCCAAACCTAGCTCGAACCCCTTTAGACCTTTTCATTTTGGGAACCCTTATATACCGGCGAATACTACCCTTTTTCATGGACTCTAGTATGAAGATTAGAGTATTTGTCCTGCTTATTTTCACTTTTGGAATGGCGTTTGCGCTCGTTTCCGTCACGAATGTGGGACAAGTGGTGGGTGGAAACGCTAGGTTTGCGCCTCAAGAGAAAACGAACTTGGATTTGGCTCGGGAAGCACGCACCGCTTCAGAAAAAATTAATTATTTAGAACTCTATCAGAGAGATGTGGAATCAATTACCGATGTAAGAGAACAATTTGATGCTGTTCAATTATTCCATCAAGCCGGCATCCTTTTTCCTGAGGAATACCTGCCCTATTTTCCTGAAAAAGTGAATTGGGAAGAATATGATATTGCCTCCCTCCACAAACACGGGATATCGGATCAAGATGTGCCTTTGAATGAATTTTTCCTTACATTAAAAAGTGGCCCCAATGGATCACAATCTAATTCCATTCCCCTCCAACTTTTTGGAGCGGTTGAAAACCTCAAGGGTGTTTCACGACCCCCCGCCTATATCCTGAATGGAAAAGGATACCTCGGGGTTTCATCTGTCAGTCCAACCATTTACTCCAATGCGGAAGGAAAAGAAACCTTAACCCAAGGGGTGCCTTACAATCATGCTGTGCGCAAGATGATTGTGTTAGTCCCCTACAATGCAACCACGCCACTTGACCCTAACTACTTATCGTTTGTAACCGCGCTCGGAAATGCAAATAGGGAATACTATTTGAAAAATTCAGAAGGAGGACTCATCATCAATTTTGATGTCCAAGCCGTGCAGGTAAGTACGGCTGCTTATGATGCCAGCGGACCATTTCCCCACTTCACCCCTGATTTCGATCTAATTATTTTTGAGTCTGATTCAACCGTTGACTATTCGAAGTATGATTTTGCAATGGTCATGATTACAACCGATGATTGGGAGATTGGGTGGGCGGGGATAAACTATGATTTTATCACACAAAAGCCCGCTTTTTTTCAAACGAACGAGCCCATTGCTGGAATCAGGTTGGTCAATATTTTTAGTAACAGTACTGGACTTCCCACCCCTCATCAACAATCCATTTTTCAGCACGAAATTGGGCACATCTTGACCTATTGGGCCCCGGACTTTGATTATTCTTATTACATCGGACTCATTCCTCATTCTAACGGACTTCATTTCCCAAGTTGTGTCATCACGCCCGAAAATAATAAATGTTATAGCAAGGAGTACGGGAACCATTTCGATGTCATGGGATTAGGGAATGGGTTATTCAATCAACATACCGCCGTTTTTCGGGCAGGACTACGCAGCGTAAACTCGGTAAAGGAAATTACCCAGAGCGGGGTGTATGAATTGTGTTCCATCAACAACGAACCCTCTCCCTCAACGGATAGTTGTCCACGGGAATTATTAATCAAAAACCCGCTGGGATTGGACATCGCTCTCGAGTTTCGTTCCCCCAAGTATCCCGAATCCCTACTCATTAGTTCGGATGGATGCGCCGCTAACCAACTTGAAGGTCTCATTGTATATGGAGCAAACCCGGAGGAAGGATCCAAATTTGGAAAAATTGTGGTTAAAACTTTTGGGGAAGTGGCCCTTTCAAATGTTATAGACCCGATTACCTGTTCCTCCGGAAAAACAATCTACCAATATTCCATTCCCATAGGGGGTGCTTTGGAATTTGCAGAATTGCAGAATTTTGTTGTATCGACTATTTCGCTCGTCTCCATCGTCACAACTAACCCAATCACTGGGGATCGAAAAGCACAGGTGCTGATTGATTACACCCCTATCGAGTGTGATGATTCTCCTGTCAGCGGTGGAAGTTCTACTGTCTCTGCGATTGGCTGTCCCCTTGGCGTTCCATCCTTTGGCATGTGAATTCTGGCCAGTTTGAAAATCTCCAGAGAAAGGACCGCTGGAATAAAACCTTTCCAAAGTGATACCAAAATAGCATCACTTCGAGCGAAAAGTGATACGGGTTTTAAAGAAGACGCGGATTGCATTCTGAATACCCACTCCCTTTTCCTTTAGTGGACTTTATGCTCCTTTTAGTCTTACTTTTACTATGCCGTGCTTTAACTTTAGTAAGGTTTATATAAACGAGTGAGTGGAATAGTAGTGTGTTTGTTCCCCGCTCGCTCGCCGGACGTTTTTCTAAGCTTGAAAAGGTATACCCTATTATTGCGGTCGTTGGGGCACGACAATCGGGAAAAACGACCTTTTTGAAAGAGCAAGCCAAACAGGTTAATGGGTTTTACGTTTTATTTGACGACCCGGATGTTCGAGGGTTGTTTGAGGAGGATGTGAAGAAGTTTGAACAGCAGTACATTGAAGGACATCCCATTACCGTATTGGATGAAGTTCAGTATGCCAAAGAAGCCGGACCAAAGTTGAAGTATTTGGCCGATACGAATCATAAACTATGGATTACCTCCTCTTCTGAAATTATTCTAGGTAAGAAAATTTTGTCTTATTTGGTTGGGCGTGTTTCCATTTTGAAGATGTACCCATTTTCACTTCGGGAATTTTTGTTGGCTAAAAACCAGAAAGAGATGACGGATATAACGATGCAGCGCATGATATGGGAGCA
Source organism: Nitrososphaerota archaeon (assembly GCA_020053155.1). Classification (GTDB taxonomy): domain Archaea; phylum Iainarchaeota; class Iainarchaeia; order Iainarchaeales; family VGJJ01; genus VGJJ01. The sequence continues at coordinate 5,322 of JAGVNS010000152.1, read as the reverse complement.
TGCTACATACGGGGGCTATCCTAAAGTCGTAACCATTCCCGATATTGAAACAAAAAAGACTATTTTGAAGGATATTCATGATACGCTCATCCTGAAGGACATTGCGCAAACCTTCTCCATTGAGGACATTCGAAAACTGGAGGAATTTTCTTCCATTTTGGCCCAGAGTATTGGAAACATTCTCTCGTATGATGTCCTTTCCAATCAATTGCAACTCACGTTTCAAACGGTCAAGAAATATTTTGATGCCATGGAAAAAAGTTATTTAGTGGCACGCATACCGCCTTTCTTCACCAATAAAACAAAAGAGATAACGAAACAGCCTAAACTATACTTTGTAGACACGGGCTTGCGCAATGCCATTGCCAAACAATTTGATACCCGCTTGGACGGTAAACTATTCGAAAATTACGTGTGGACGGAATTGGTCAAAAATGGTTTCACTCCCAAATATTGGCGGACGAAGACAAAAGCGGAAGTGGATTTTGTGGTGGAGCTGGACAATAAGCAGGTTATTCCCATTGAAGTCAAACTGAATGGGGAATCGGAAACGGTCAGCCGGAGCCTGCGTTCCTTCATTCAAACGTACCAGCCCCAAAAAGCGTTTATCGTCTATTACAAAGGAAAGAAATCCAGAATAAAAGTCGATAATTGTCAGGTTACATTCATTCCCATCCATGAATTAGTCGAACAAATCAATCCGTGAGGGGAATCGAGGCACGTGATAAAAAAAATCCCAGGGAGTCAAAAACCCTAATTTGTCCGAGTAAGGACGGAACCACGATTGCATTGCTCTATGGACATGGGTTGAAAGAGTGAATATTTAAAGGTCGGAAGAATGGTTCTTTTCATGGACCCCAGTATGAAGCTTCGAGTGTTTGTCCTGCTGGTTGCCGTTTTTGGAATGGCGTTTGCGCTCGTTACTGTTACAAATGTTGGGCAGGTGGTGGGGGGTTCCGTACGACTGACGGAAAAGAACGTGGTAGTATCGGATGGATTGGAAAGTTTGGAGGGATTGGGAATTCAAGCAAGTGCTCAACCCCTTAATGAAGAAAGCGGCAGCTCATTGACCATAGAAGAGGGTGTTGAATTGCCAATTAGTGTAGAACCCGTGCAAGTGATTTCCTTCCAATCATTTGAGGAAAAATCACTCGTGGATACTACGCAAAAACCATTGAAAGTGTTGTCGGCTCCCAAACCCGAAAAGAGTGAATCAGCCCTTTTTTCGGAACCATTCGACAAGTCCCTCGTCATTTCAGGTACGGTGCCGGTTCTCAAAAAAGACGATAAAGGAGAATGGGTTTCCGCCACGGACTATGTACCCGGAAGCTATATTTTAGAATTGGACAAAACGGTGAGGGTGGAAAATGCACGCATTGCGACTCATCCAGGAGTGGATAGTGAATTGAAAAGAATGGGAGGGTATGCCGCCCGAAGGTTGGCACGAAGCCAAACCAGTGGAAGGTTAAGCCGGTTGGTGGAAATACGTCTCAATTCTGGAATACCCAAAGACATTGCATTACAACTCCTGAGGGAAACCAAAGGGATAGTGAACGTTTCCCCCAATTATTTGGCACGCACCTCCCAAAGCGCGGGGGGAATCCAAACTGGTTCCACGAAAAAAGTTCCCCTCGTTTTCAATGGGACGCCCAACGATCCGTATTTCAATTTGCAATGGATGCACGAAAAAATAGATTCCCTTCCCGCATGGAAAAAGACCCTTGGAAATGGGGCGGTGGTTGCCGTCATTGACACGGGGGTTGACTGGTTGCACGAGGATTTGAACGAAAGCATCTGGAAAAACAAGGGCGAAATTCCCGGGAATGGGGTTGATGATGAGGGGAATGGGTACATTGACGATGTCATTGGGTGGGATTTTGTGGATACCTATCCCTGGTCATCTATTCCACAGGAAGATTATGTGAATGAGGACAATGATCCAAGTGATTATTTTGGTCACGGAACACACGTGGCAGGAATTGTGGCGGCAAAACTCAACAATGAAAAAGGAGTCGTGGGCGTTTGCCCCAACTGTCAAATCATGGCATTGAAGGCAGGGTATGCGCCGGGGTATTTGGAATACGCGGACATCGTGGATGCCATTGTGTATGCTGCGGATAATGGAGCGGACGTCATCAACATGAGCTTTGGGGGGCCATACGATGATTTTGCACTGAAGGTAGCGTTAGAGTATGCGTTTGAGAAAGGCGTTGTGTTGGTGGCTGCAGCGGGCAATTCTTCGACCGATTCCTTGTTTTATCCTGCAGGATATCAAAATGTTATCTCGGTGGCCGCTACCATCAATTCAAGTTCAAATGACAAGGCCAGTTTCTCCAATTTTGGTCCGCAAACGGATATCGCCGCCCCGGGTGACTATATTCTTTCAACGGTGCCCACCAACGGGTACTACTTGGAAGAGTGGGGGTATGGGGAGATTGAGCCGGGAAAACCCTACACTTATTTGAGTGGAACGTCCATGGCCTCTCCCGTCGTGGCCGGGGTGGCGGGGATGGTAATAAGTAAAATGCAATCTCCTGTCGGAAATGAACCACTCATCCTGTATAGCATTCTCTCGAGTGGAACAAAAAAGATTACCAATAGCTTTACGGGTCCAGATCTAATTCCTCTTCATAAGGAATTTTTTGGGAACGGATTGGCCAATACCTATAATGCCATTGACCTGACCGAAAAGAGTCCCAATGAGTGGGTTTGGGTTAATGAATCCAATCTCATGGGGACCATTTCGGGCGATATTGCCATCACCGGAAGCGCTGGAGGAGATAATTCTAAAACGGTAAAGGTCTTTCTGAGCAAATGGTATTACTGGGACGTCGATCTTGTAGGAGAGGAGCAAACAATACCATTGCCACTTGTAGGAGAAACCATTACAGATGTTAAGACTGGGGAAATTGAAGACGGGACATATACTATTCATGTTCAAACCATTGACTCATCTGGCGATGTGACTCGCCATATTCAAAAACCAGTCTCTGTGGAAAACCTGTTCATTCAAAGCCCATCCACATTTGAAGGATTGAACCCCGGTGATAGCGTCATCCCATTCATTGGTACTATTAATGGGAATTTTACGCATTATATTTTTGAGTACTCGTTGGACAAGAACAACTTTTTTACAGATGAAGGATTCAGCTATGGCAATAATACCCTGCCCAAGAAAAATGAGTTATTGGCGACGTGGGCGCCATCAGCTCCATTAGTGGGAAAAGGAAAAATTACCATTCGAGTGACCAAATTTCTTTCCGATGGTGGAACTATCAGTGAAGACTTTTTGTACACCTACAACGACGCTTTGGCGCCTGGATTTCCTTATTTTTACACACCAAGCTCAGCAGGCACTTTGCAAGACACGTCATTGATTGTGACCGAGTGGCCTTCCTTGGATGATGGGCCCCATATTGCACTGATCTACCATAACGTCCCATTGGGGATGGAGGGACAAGAAGAAGCAAAAATAATTGTGATAAATAACAAAGGAAATTTGTATGAGGGATGGCCTCAGGAGATTCCAAAATTCGTGGCGGAGGGTAGTTCCCTGTATACATTATTTGTTGTCGGAAGGAGTCCAACGCTTGGGGATGTGGATGGGGATGGCATTAAGGAATTGGTTGTCAACACCATTTACCTCTCATGGGACGAGAGCACATATACATATTCTACGCAATATGGTCTCTTCGCATATCGCGAAGATGGAACCCTCGCGGAAGGATTTCCACTATTTACCCACCACACCACCCCATTTTCAACCGGCTTTGACGTCGCGGGGGCGCCTATTTTTTCAGATCTTGACAACGACGGAATTAAAGAAATAATTGCATCGGGGGCATACGACTTGAAAGAGGAAGCATGGAAATCCATTATTGGGATTGCCAAAAAAGGGGTGAATGGAAAATATGTTTTCAGTCAAACCATAACTCCTACTTTTCCCGGGGAGAAGGGATTGGTTCTCTCGTTTGATTCCGAAACGCCTATTTTTGTGAGCAACATGGATGGAGATCCCGAACCCGAGATAGGAATATTGCCTACAGGGTATTTTTCTCCAGATCCTTATGAACTTTACGGGTATGTGGGACTATTCAACACGGATGGTTCATCCTTGCCGGGTTGGCCAAAGAAGATTGAATGGGTGGAGAGCAACTTTAGTATTCCACGCAGGATAGCGGCAGGAGCTCTTGAAAATGAGAAAGCGGTCGGGGTATTCTCTCTAATATATGACCCCAATGAGGGATATCAAGTACAGGTAAACACTTTTTCGGCGGAAGGAAATGTTATTGCGGGGTGGCCTATTAGTCAGGTGGGAGTTGGAACGATTCCTCTTGTTTTTTCGGATGTGGACGGCGACAAAATGCCCGAAATCATTGCGAACAGCGCTTATGGTGACGAATTGATTGCATACAAAGCGGATGGAACTATTGTTCCCGGATGGCCTAAGGTGTCAAAAATAACTCCCCCCGGTGTTCCATCCCCTGCCACCGAGTTCAGAGAAACAAGTCCAATAACCGTCACACAATCCGGAAACCGCATGGTGCTGGCTAACTCATACGACTCTTATAATTGGAAAGGCCCCCTGTCCGTCCTGAATGTGTTCACGAGCGAGTCAACAACGCCTTCCTATTTCCAAGAAATGGTTGGAACACCCGGTAGCCTGTTTGTCACCGACATCGGCAACGATAACGCGTCGGAGATCATTACACCCACGACCATCGTGGAAGGGGCGGATGATCAACTGATACGCCACTACCTTATTTATGCATGGAAATATCCTTCTTTATTGGAAAACGGAGACTGGCCCACCTACATGCACGACAACCAGCGCACGAATGCTTCGGTTGAAGAAGCTGATCCAACCATTACTTTTGGCTTTTTGGTCGGAGGAAATGGAAAGAGTTTTGGTTTTACGACAGATAATTTGGATCAATGGCAGGCGATCGAAACTCAAATGGGAACCAACAAAATAAATGCGGTAGAGTACAGCAAAACCGGACTCAATGGAAGCATGCCTTTGATCGCTTTTGCAGGAGAGAATGGTAAAATCTGGTTAGGAACGAGTCCCACCTCCCCCGTATCGGGATTCGGCACCACAATGATCAATGATCTAGTTCACAATCACTTATCTGGAAGTCAGAGTCGGTGGGTGGCAGTAGGGAACAATGGGAAAATGTCCACTTCGGCGAATGGATGGACCTGGACAACCCTGAATTCTCCGTTTGGAACCAGTGACATTTTGGCGGTCGAGTATAGTCCATACGGAAAATGTCCTATTCCCTGCACAACCGGTGTGCAAAGTCCATTATGGATCGCTGT
>JAGVNS010000031.1 GCA_020053155.1 Nitrososphaerota archaeon | reverse complement strand
TGACTCACTTCGCCCGAATGGAGTCGGGCGACAACCATATCAATTAGTTCAATCGTATACTTCATGGGAAAGACCCTCCGTTTTTCGCACAAACAAAAACGGGGCTTTCCCACTAAAATTTTACCTAAAAAGTGGAGTCATAAGGCCTGTCACACAACACCTAGGTTAATTTGGTTGAAAGAAATATCATTATTTGCATAAGTGGTGCCCGAACTTGATCCCGCTGCCAAAATATTCTGGAAGCCTTCTAGAGTGTTGTATTGAATCGTACTATTTTGTATTCCAATTGCGCGAATCGAGTCTGTGACATTATTGATAGTGTTGTTTTTGATATCTATGTAATCAAATATGGGTATCCCGAACTGGTAGTCGGTGGCGATTCCCCCATCCCATTCTGTGAGGGTCATTCCCGTAATTTTTACATTAATGGCGCGAATCGTAATAGCCGTTTTACATGGGACCCCCGGGAAATTGCCCCCGCAGATTCCCGGTCCCTGGAGTGTGGTGTTATCCCCTGTAATAGTTGCAGGAGCAATGATAGTAATTCCTTGCGTTAAAACATAGGTACCCGGACAAAAGGTTGTGTCTGTGTCAATAATCATTCCAGAATATGGTTTTTTACATTTAAGTATGGGCCTCTTTATGAAAGGAGCCAGCGATGCAACGGTTGGACTAAAACCAATTGCTTTAGTTTGAATGGTATATTTGGTTTCATTCAATATAATTTCTGGTGGAAGCATAATGGGTGGACCGGCAGGGGGTCGGTATAGGGTTAGGATGGTTTGTCCATTTTCTTTCGTTAAAATATAGGAAGAAAACATTTCTTGATTTGTTTCCGCTGAAAAGTAGCGACTTTTGCGGTATATCCCATCAATTTTGCTCGTTTGAATAAATGTTTCAGTATTCGGTAAATCGGACTTTAGGGTGTATTCTCCTGTATTTCCAATCACCAATCCCTGGTTCACATTCTGTGTTTGGGATTGATTCCCAATCATGGTGACAGCGACTATCCCTATGATGATGACGGCAATAATCGTGGTGATTGTTTCATGATTTGTTTTGTATATTCTCATTTATGGTACATTTACTCTTTCATATATAATTGAATGGGTAAAAGAGGTTGGTTTGATTAAAAGAAGAAACCGGTCTGCTATGCGCGAGACCGATTCCTCCGTGTAGATACTTATTCGGGAGTTATTTTTAGAATATACAATTCTTCAAACGATAATTTGAGTTGGGCCACGACTTTGCTTTTCAGATGTCTTTTTTGAAGGCGGAATTGAACATCATCGATTCCGTTCAGAGAGGAAACCAACAGGAAACAACTGCCGTTCTCTTTGAGATGCTTTGGAAATTGGGACATGAACTTATCGATGACTTCCCTTCCTTCCTTTCCTCCGTCCACTTCCATCCATTTCATTTCATCCGAGGGAACGTAGGGGGGATTGAATACCATCACATCGAATTTTCCTTTCACATGTTCAAACAAATTTCCCTCCACATACTCTACTTTCGCGTGCGGGAAATACGTTTGCACCATTTTTTGGGTAACAAAAATCGCAGACGAATTGATATCCACGCACGTGACGTGTTCCGCACCCCCCAATAATAATGCAGCCGTTTGTATTCCACTCCCACACCCCATGTCTAAACATTTTTTTCCTTGAAAATTTTCTTTTTCCAATGCATTTGCCAACAACCACGAATCGTCACTCGGTGCATACCCTTCTTCGGGTTTCTTGAAACGAATATGAGTAAGGTTAGTCATCGTAGTTACCGCTCCGTTATACTATAAGATAAAATACACCCGTGCTGGGTGTTGGCCCCTGGAATAAGAACCCCGATTGATTAGCCGTTTATGGTCTATCCAACGTGGATTGGACTTAATAATTTTGACTGAATCATTCCATTTCTAGCAACGCTTTTCGGTGTTTTTCAAAGACTTTGGGGTCAATTACTCCATAAACGCCTTGCAGTTCGTCTTCGACTTATGAAAGTGCAACAATTTCAACTTTTTCTCTTGATGTAATAATGATTGGTTTTGCTTGGGCGTGCTGGACATAGTTTAGCATTTTTTTAATGTCTGTTGGGACATTCAGTTCTTTGATATTTTTTTTAGACTTAGCTGTCTGTTGTAAATATTCATGGGCGAATGATCGGCTCATGAATTGGATGCCTTTGAAATCAATGATTATTTCAGAATCTTTTAGTTTGTTTATTTTTTTGAAGAAATTGACGGCGGTCTGTCGCAAGAATAGGTGGCTGGAAATAGCCTTTTTTAGAAGGATTTTTTTCATGTTTTATCCCTTGTTTTCCACGTAATCGTAAATATTCAGCGTTTTTATAGTAAATGGGAAGCGAAAACTAACCATCGTGCCTTGTAACACATACGGTCCTCCCAGCCTATAAAGTGTGCTTTTTTCCCCATTAATTCCCAATCCCCCCGCACGGGACAGAATCAGAGCCTCTCCGCCCAGCCCTTTCGTCGCGATTTTCAAGGTAGTTGGAAGGCCATAACCACGTTCCACATCGTTCTTTGTTGATGTTCCAGTAACCGCTTTTCGCACTGCATTAGGATCATCCGTAAAAGAAACATTGTGTTTCTCAAAATTTCCTGGAACAGTAATTCCGTCATCCAAAAAGCAGATTTCAACTTCTTTTGCAATTTCATCTCTGAACACGACGACCCATGCGTGTTCAAATTTTGAATGGGTATAGATATTATCCAATATTTCACCCAACAAGTAATTGAAAGCGGTTTTGCCTCCGTATTCTTTTCCTTCTTCGTGAACCGAGCTTATCTGAGTCAGGATTTCTTTTCCCTTTTCGATGTCCGCCGGTAGCATGGACCCTGAAAAATAGGTTAACCGTTGCGAGATGTGCATTTTATCCTCTAAAATTTTAGACAAAATATAGTGAGACGTTGTATCCTTTGGCCAAACAATTTCCTTCTCCTTCGCGTGCTGTTGAATATGGCATCCGAGTCGTAAGAACATTGTGGGGCTATCTAGTCGGCTATTCTCCAGATCAATTTTGCCGTTTAATCTGATTTTTTCAATGGCGCGTGCCCCTTTAGTATACGAATCAATGAGAGAAACCATCGTCATAAGGATAACCCACTCTTTCTTGGATTAAATACTTTAGATTTTATCCATACTTTTTCCTCATATATTGGGCTGAATAGGCATAAATTTCATTGGATTGCGCCTGCTTCATGGTTTCCTTCAAAGGTTCTACCTTCAATCCGTTCTTTTCCACCCATTTTATTTTCTCTACTGGAATCAAGATAACATATTCACCAATCGTCGACCCTTCTTTTACATAATTAGGGATTCCTTCCTGATTGAAGAAGTTTTTCCAATAACGCACATCTTTCTTTAATACCTGGATATGGTAGGGGGACTTTTCAATGCCTCGTTGAACGTAGGAATAGTCTGACCATATTTCAATTGCAGATAATTGGGCAAAGGCGTACTCCTTTTGAGCTTTCTTCATTATTTCAGGAACTTTGAATGCTAATTGTTGCGTGACACCGCTTATGTCACCACCGCTTTTTGTTTGGTCTTGAATACTTGGTTGGGTGTTTGATAATTTAAACTTGTATGTGGCGTTCGG
>JAGVNS010000095.1 GCA_020053155.1 Nitrososphaerota archaeon | reverse complement strand
CTTTGCCAAAAAAATAAAAGAAATTTTTAGCGATTCGGCCGCGTTTGACATTTCGTCGAAGAAAGGAAAGATGGACTTCATTTTTGTGGATGGGTGCCACACCTATGAATATGTCAAAAACGATAGCGAAAGAGCATTCAAAATGCGAAGTAAAAGAGGAATTATTGTTTGGCACGACTACAGCTCTTGGTGGCCGGAAGTGATGAAATATCTAAACGAGCTCTCACGCGAGAAAAATATTTTTGCCATAAGAGGCACCAGCTTTGCCTTTTTCAAACCATAAATGGCTCTCGGCCGTCTCCCTTTTATTCCATGAGTTTTTGTTTTCCACATGCCCGACCAGGAAGCCATCTTTGAAAACATCCGAAAGCTGCGCGGGATGGGACTGACGGACCAGGACGTCATCATGGAACTCGAAAGCATGGGAATTCTCAAAACGCAGGCGGAACGATGGGTGCGGCAATCCGAACACCTGGAAGAAATGGAAAAGAACGACTATTCTCGCACCCCTACTGCAACCACTACCACCCAAACAACGCCCGTGAGCATGCCCCCGAAGCCCGAACCCAAACCCACGTATAACTCTCCGCAACCAGACACGTCCATCGAGAGACTATGGGAAAAAGGAATATTGGCCACGGTTGACACCAAACTTTCGCAGATGGAAAAACTGAAAGGGGAAATAGACGACGTGATTGAGGCCAAAGTAAATGAGCATTACAATGTGATGGAAAAAAAACTCGAAGCGTTGTTTGATGCTCAACGAGAGTTGTTCCGATTCAAGATGGACGCACAGCTGGATTCCAAAGTAAAGGACGTGGATGATATCCTCAACCAGAAAATAGAAGAAATACGAAAAATAAACCTCACAACGCAAGAGGACTTGCAACGAATCAAGGGGCAGAAAATGCTGATTACGGATTTAATGGCCGATTTCACCACCAAATCCGAACAGCTCGAGGAAACAAAGCGCGTGATTCTCGACGACGTGGGAAAAAAACTGGAGGAATTACAGGAAAAAGTGGATGAACTGATTAGTAAGACGGACGAACGATTAAGTGAAGTGGAACGAAGGGCCACGAAAACCCTGGAATTGGAAGAAAAGATAACGCAGGGATTGGCCGACCAGGTAGAGGCCCAGGCCAACACCATTTTGGAAGGGAGAGTCAAGGATTTGCGCCAGGAGATAAAAGATGAAATCATCCAGCTCAAGAAACTGGGGGCCGATTTGGCATCCAAGGACATCCAATCCACCTTGCAGGAATTTTTGCTCGCCAACCAGGAAATGAAACAGACCAAAAAAGAGATTGATGGAATAGTTCAAAAGAAAACCAGTGAAATAGACGCAGCATTGGACAAGAAAATGCTGGATGTGGACAAGATCGTCAACACCAAAATGGAAACGATTGTCGCCATGAAGGAAAAGGAATTTTTCAAGAAAGTGGAAGACCAAGCTGGTGACATGAATAAGACGCAACGGGATTTGGGACAGAAAATAGTGGAAGCGGAAACAAAAATCCAGAACCTGGACGGGTACACCAAACAATTCCTCGAAACGCTGAAAAAGGCCAATATGGAACGTGAGGACCAAACCGCGCTGTTCCGGAAAAAAATGGAAGAGTTTGAGACCAAAGCCGACCAAAAAATGATACTGTTAGAGTCGCGAACGAGGCAGGTAGACATTGTGGTGAGTCAACTGACCGAACTCATCAACCAATGGAAAACCCAGATGGAAACGATGCAAGCGCGGAATGCAGCCAGTGCTCCCTCCACTCCAACCCCGTCCCAACCCCCTGAAAAAAAACAGGGATTCGGATTTTTCGGGAAATAAAAAAGAAAAAAAGGCACGGGGCGTTGAGGGGAGAAAGGTTTGGGTAACAAACCCCGTGCCGGACTGTTAAGTGTTCAAGGGCGTTGACTATTTCAGTAAACGAAATAGTTTCCCTGAATCACTCGGTCTTCACTCCCAAAGTTGTGAAGCTCGAACATTTGCGCTTGGCGACCATTGGCTTGGGTTTCAATCCAATAGCTTCCCCAAAACACTTTGTTGTCGTGCACGCCCACGATGGTCCCGCCGCCAAAGATTCCGAAGAATCGCTTCTGGCTCTCGTTGGAGAAGCCGTGCAGGGTTCCTGCCAACCCTTCTTGGGTATCAGCCGAGGCGAATTTACCCATGGCCACAAACCGGTCTTCCGGCGAGGTCAGGATGAATTTATGCCGGCTCGAATCGTCGGACGATTTCGCTTCACGATAAACCTGCGCCAAAAGGTCTTTCTGCTCTTGCGTCAAACCGCTCGCATCCAAAATGCGCGCGAGGTTCCACCCCTTGAAATCATCCCTATTTGAATTCATTCGATATCCCGCAATGGCTGTGCGAAGGTTTCCCAGAGATTCACGATAGGCTTGAATCCGCTCTTGGCTCACCAATTGCAGTCGTTCACGCAACGCTACACGAACGTCATCCGTGAGGGCTAAGCGCGCCATCACTATACGTCGCGTATTGGTTTCTTTGACATCGTCTCCAAACGGAGTAATCCTCTTGTCTATTGGACGAACGTCCAATACGTCTGCCGGAACGACGCCACTCATTGTGGCTTGCGTTTCCAATGCCGCTACCATTCCACTCATGAGGACGGCCAGCATTCCAAAGGCCACGAGGGCCATTATTCCTTTATTATCATTCATAGTAACCAACCTCCCATCCGGCCCGCTAGGGGACCAAACGAATTGGCTTGTACAACCCCCTCCCCCTCGCTTGTTTATATGAAAAATTGCTCAAAAGTTTCCCAAAAAGCTTTATGAAAGCGTTAAAGGTTTACGAAAAAAAAAATGGCACAACGAACAGGCGCTCGACAAATGTCCCTTTTAAAAGGTTCTTTTAAGTGCTTTTGATAATGGGCGCTTGGCGCAACGGTAGCGCGCTTCCATGGCATGGAAGAGGTTGGGGGTTCAAATCCCCCAGCGTCCACTATCTGAAAAGCAGGCCTGTATTACCAGGCAACATTCAGCGTTTTGAAAACTTTTGAAAAATAGGCCCATACATGTCTTCTTTCATGCTAATGCGCAGTTCGTTTGAATCTACTTTTTCACAAAATTCAGCCGGGTATTTTTCAATAATTGCCAGGGGCTGTTGTTCGTTTCCCTCTCCCATCAACACGACCGCGGCAGAGGCCAAACTATCCGCCACGTCCGTGCGTGAAAATTTGAGCTTCCGACCAAAAATGTCCGGCTTCCCTCGATAATCTAGTTGTTGTGTGACAGGTCTTTTGACCCCACTTTTTAGGTAAAATTTTAGTGGGAAAGCCCCGTTTTTTGTTTGGAAAAACGAAACCGGGGGTTTCCCACTCATGACCTATTCGGATGATTTTATTGATATAGTTGTCGCCCGACTGCTGTCGGGCG
>JAGVNS010000080.1 GCA_020053155.1 Nitrososphaerota archaeon | reverse complement strand
CTGGAGTTTTTGGTGAATGACCGCGAAACAAAAGTGATATGCATTTATCTGGAAGGCGTACGCAACGGGAAAAAATTCTTTGCGGCCGCCAAAAAATACGCGCACGTTAAACCCATTGTCATCATCAAAGGGGGAATGAGCGAGGCGGGAAGCAGGGCCACCGCCTCTCACACGGGAAGTTTGGCGGGAAGCAGCAAAGTGTTTGAAGCGGTAGTAAAGCAAACCGGACTCATTTTGGCCACGAACATGCGCGAAGTGTTCGATTTTGCACGCGTGCTGGCCAGTGAACCCCTTCCAAAGGGAAACAAAGTACAGATTATCACTAATGGGGGCGGGTATGGGGTGTTGACCGCGGATGCCATTTCCCAAACATCCTTACGGTTGGCGGAAATGCAGGAGCAATACCGCAAACCCATCATCAAAGCGAGCCCATCTTATGCAGTCATCAAGAATCCCATGGATTTGACGGGAGATGCGGATAATGCACGCTTCATGGTAGCCGTTGAAAATGCCATGCTGGACCCAAACGTGGACAGCCTCATTGTTATTCTCTTGTTTCAAGTCCCCACACTGGACTCGGACATCATCGAGGGATTGAGCGAATTGCTCACCAAACGAAAAAAACCCGTTTTGATTGTAAGCGCAGGAGGGGAATTCGCCAAAATGCATATGAAACTCCTCGAGAAAGAAGGAATCAACACGTTTGAGGAGCCCGTTGACGCAGCCAATGCCTTGCACGCGCTGACATACTATCATCATGGCAAGAAAAAATAGGAATTTTTAAGTTACGTAGTATTTTTTGTTAACAAAATGGCTTCTTTTTTGTTTCGGGCTGAATCAATTCACCATTCTGCAATAACTGGATAGTCTTCTCGACGTTTTCCTTATTTTCTAACAATTCAAACACGCGTTTCACATCCAAACGATTTCCCAGCGGCGTTTGGGCGAGGTTTTTTTCCAGCAAATCGATTCCCATGGCCGACAAACTCACGTTGGAACGATGCAAGGCGCGCAATTCGTCCAAACGGAAGGAAAATTCGCCGGTTTGGAACTTTTTCATGGTGGAAAACAATGCTTTATCGGAAAACCCATCCATGATTTTGGAAAAATCCACATCCGCTTGCGTGTACCCATTCGCCAGAGTACCTTTGAGCTTAAGGCGATAGAGGGGAAGCAGTTCGTGGGTGGTTTGTAAATCCTTCTCCAAATGCTCGCGACACTTTTTTACAATTTGTTTTGGAGTCGCATTCTTGAATTTCAAACAATGATAATACAGTTTTCTCTGCTTTGGAATGAAATGCATTTCCAACTGCATGGTTTGCGTGTCATAAATGTACCACCCCTTCTGCTTCTCCCCTTCGAGACGTTTCATTTGGGTGAAAACGGTGGAACCGGGAATGAGAAGCTTCTTTCCTTCCCAAGGAGTGATAGACGTCCAGTGTAAATGACCATTCACCAACAAATCAAACCCATTGGGTAAGTTGGAAAGTCCTATAGTGGCGACCATGTCATCCTTGCTGGGCAAAAACTCTTTGATGGATTGGTGTAACACTAACAAATTGTGCGCTTCATTCAAGGGTTGGGGGTTGTACATGCGCAACGCTTCCAATGCACGCTTCTCGGGAATCCCGCTCATTCCATGAATGGCCACTTTTTCTCCGTTTTTTTCCAGCAACGCATGAGAGGCATGCAAGCAAACCAAAAAGTTTCCCGTTTCCAACACTTGTAACGCATTTTTTAGGTCTTTAGAACGATATTCATGCGTTCCTGCAATTCCAATGACTGGAATTCCATGATACGAGAAGGATTTGGAACCATTATTGCGCGAAAAATGAGTGACTTTAACGCCTGGATTTTTTCCCGCTTGCAAAAGCCCAAACAATTCAAAACACTCGTGCCAGACTTCTTGATTTGGAATTTTGTGGTCGAACAAATCCCCTGGAAAAATAATAGCATCAGGTTCTTGCTTGACAATTCCCTCCAATGCCTGCTTGAAATTGAAAAACGCATCCCCTTCACGCGAGGTTCCACGGGCAAAACCCAAGTGGGTATCTGAAATAATCGCTAGGCGCATGACCCATATAGGGAAAAGAATCATTTAAGAGTTTGGTTGGAAAAACGTCAAAAAGAGCATAAAAGGGAGCGGGTTATTTTCAGCACTATTATTCTTCCAAATGGTCCACGAGTGCTACTTTGACTTTTCGGGTAATAGGATTAAAATCCAGTACTATTGCATTCCCCCCATTTTTGTCAAAATCTGTTTTGGTTCTCAAAAATAGAACATCGTCATAGGCAAGTTGAACCGCTTCTGCCAAATCTTCAAATGGAATTCTTTTTCGGATCATTTTCTTGGCTAAAATAGTGCCATAGAGAGAGAGTTTGGCTAATTGTTCATAGTTTTGAGCGTTTAACACGCTCAGGATGGAAGGCCCGCAGTGCACCTTTTCAATTATCCCTCCACGAGATCGATCAATTTTCAGCAATTGGGTAGGAACAAACTCGATGTGCGCAAAACGTGTTTGACTGCCAATAGTATTGGCGTGATTTACCCGTTGGATGTAAAGACGAAATTGCCCCTTCCGCGGAAACGTTCGAGGAACGCCTTCTATCGCCGCCGTAATTTGAATAGGGCCCCTCTTTTTTCCCTGAACAAAAACTCTCGGCCCAGTCGCTTGGGAAAAACGCAACGCCTGAACGGCCTGATGCGCGGGAGAGTGCTCAGTCATCACGCGATTTGGAATCATTCTTCTTCGAATCGAGTGAGGCTGGCTCATCTACCAAAAACCTGCTTTAGGTATATTATCATTACCTTTTCAGTACCCTTCCCCATGCACTTTTTTGATATACCCGTGCTCCACGAGCCATTCGGGAAGGAATTGGACGGACGGAATCATGTGTTCGGAATCCAGTCCCTCTTTTCTGAATTTTTGAGCGGAATGATACCCGCTTAACACGGCACAAAAGTCTATTCCCATCCCCCGTGCCGCAAAATAATCCACGGTCAAGTCCCCCACATACAATATTTCGCTTTTTTTGATGTAGTGTTTGCGCCACTCGAACAACACTTCGTCGAAAACCCTCGAATCCGGCTTCTTGTATTTGGTGCTTTGTTCTCCAAAAATAAACGAAAATATTTTGGGGCTGAGGGCGGTATGACCAATGCGCTGCATCAGTTGATCGGTGGGCTTGTTGGACAAAATTCCTAACTCCATGTGGCGCTCATGCAAAAAATTGAGGGCGTCCAATGCGCCCGGAATCAATGGATAGCGGGAGTCCAGGCGAACCTTGTTGTAAGCCGCGATAAACTTGTTCACATCATAGTGAGGAAACAACGACAAAATCATCGCATGCCAGGGCTTCCCCCAATACTTCAAAAACATCGAAAAAGAAGGCTTGGGCCAACCCAAATACGCAGCGGTTTTGCAGTGGTTGCGATAAGAGACTTCCCCACTCCTAACCAGGGTATCATCAAAATCGAAAATAACGGCCTTCAGCATGCGTAAAAAAGAGAAGAATAGGTTAATATGGATTGCGGGCGAAAAAAAAATATGACATTACCCCGCATCCTCGTCGGCTGTCCCACCAGTGAAGTGAAGGCGTACGCACTCCCGAAATACCTGGATGGACTGCAGAGCCTGACCTACCCCGATATGGACATTCTCATTGAAGACAACTCGCAAGGGGAAAACTATTTTCACACACTAAAAGAAATTGCTCAAACCTGGAATGAAAAAAATCCGTCGAAACGATTTCACGTACTCCGAAACGGCCCCTGGCTGCCCAAGGCCCGCGACCGCATCGTGCGCGGACGAAATGCCCTCCGTGAATATGCCATTGAAAAAGGATATGATTATTTTTTCTCGCTCGAGCAGGACGTTATCCCCCCCGCTCATGCAATCGAACGATTGCTCGAAAACAATAAACCAATCGTGTCGGGGGTATACTTCACTGGATTTCCAGGATTCCCCAGCGTGCGCGCCGTGGCATTTGAACACGTTCCCCCGGCCAACCCTGCAGAACCGTTATGGGACATCGGAAAACCATTGGGATTGATGCAACTGCTTCCCTCGCGCCTCATCGACTGCGCTGCCGTTGGGTTGGGGTGCATTCTACTTCGCAGGGAAGTGGTGGAAAAGGTATCGTTTCGTTACGACCCTTCCACGGAGGCCACGGACGACATGTTTTTCTCGTACGATGCACGGAAGAATGGGCACACGCTCTATCTGGACTCCTCCATCCTCTGCCAGCACTATTTCAACGCATGGGGGGAGGAATACCGGAAAAAGAGCATTTACTAATCACCCATTAAAACCCTTAGCCAACCCAAATTAATTCAAAGCGGCCTACTGCGGGATTGACGAAAGAAACTCTCACATTCGGCCGTTTGGGGATTTGGATAATCCCCACCGTCCATTAGCGTCGACCGATAATGCGGTCGCGGGGGTGGCAGAATGGTTATGCGCCGGCCTGCAGAGCCGGATAATCGAGTTCGATTCTCGGCCCCCGCTTATATTTTGGCGTTGTATCGCCGTCGTGTAAAATCGTTAGAACAATCGATGCCTTTTTATCAATGAGAAGCAACGTATCCGACTTAATAAAACTGGGCTTTTATTGGAGGCTGTGCATGATTGAGTATCGTCCGTCAAAAATGTATTTAGAATTTTTACACGATGCAATTACGGCCGGTTATAAACCGAATGAGATTGAAAAGAAATTATTGGACGAGTGGTGGTCGAAACGGAAAGTGCTTTCTTGACTCATGTCTTTATTGCCTCAGGTTTATTGTCGAAAAGAACCAGAAGCCCATTGCGTCCATCTTTGTTGTAAGGAATAAGTTTGGCTTTTCGTGAAAAACGACCAAATGCATCCGTAGGAAAAGCTTCTTTGAGAAACGCGGCTCGAATAAGGAGACTGAATGAGTGGGATGATTTCCAATAGAGCAGTGTTTTTCCTTCTCGATAGGCGGTTGATATTTTTTGAGATGGATTAAGCATGCACTCCACCTTCTGCCAAAATGCGGCTTTCAATAGGATCAAGCTCGAGCCCCGCAATTTTCGCAAGGGAGAGTATTTGGATGACTTCTCTTGGAACAGTCATTCATGTGCCTCCGCTCTAATTAGATTGGACGGACGAATGCCTGCGGTTTTTGGATTAGACTTAATGGCTTTTATTTGGTACTTTTGAAGCATTATTTTCTCTTCAAGCGTGGGTTTGTATCCACCTTTGATGGCTTCACGAAGGAAGATTAAGAACGGAATGCTTGGAACATGTTCTTTAGTCGGTTGTTGAATCTCCAATTTGATTCACCTCAACCAAGCACTCTGTCGTTACCTCATTCTTATTCGCTTTGTTCAATTTGTTCATACTGATTGAACAAAATCCATATAACGAACCTCCAAAGAGTGTGAGTGTAAGAAAACTCTTGGAGGTAATAACGGATGAAAAAAATAACTCTAGTATTAACTCTCTTCTTGCTTTTCAGCGGAATGGTTTTCGCACAAAGCACGAGCGTAAGCGACATTACAGCCCCAATTACAAAAATTTATGATTTAGTCAAAGGAGCGGTATCTATTCTCGGAATCATCGCCATCACCATCGCGGGCGCATGGTACATGTTTTCAGGAAACAATATCCAGCAACGCGAAAGCGCCAAATCAATGGTATCCTACGCCATTGTCGGACTCGTGTTAGTTTGGGTTGCCCCCTTGATTGTAACCTATCTTACCGCCCCCTAATTGGAGAAAAAACCGGTATGACGAAAACACCCCTCGAAATCCTCATCCCATTCCTACTGACTGGACTCCTCGTATTAGTCCCATATGCGCATGCGGACGATGGTTCCGTCATCAACATCAACATTGACGTTCAAGGAATCATCAACGCCGTCAATGGAATTGGTTCAGGTATTACCGGAACGCTCGATAGTATCCCTAGTCAAGTGTTAGGTGTTTTTGGGGGAGCATTCAAAGGTTCACTAGTGAGCTTTAACGATCCCCTCATGCAACTCTCCCAAACTTTACTGACATCCAACCCCGATCCTTCAGGATTGTATGGGTGGTGGCAATCCATCATCCTCATTATTTCCTCCTTCTATTTGCTCTTATTTTTAGCGATTGGATTCATGTTCCTCTTTTCTTCATTGAACCCCGAAAAACGAATGGAAGCAAAAGAGTGGCTCAAAAATGCCTTCATGATGATTGTTTTAGTCAATTTGTCATTCGTATTATACAATTTATTATTGGAACTCGCCACCGCGATTACTCAATTCATGTGGATTACCGGATTTGAAAACTTTTTCGACCCCAACACATTTTCAAACATGGGCGCAGCGAGTTTACTATTGTATGGTTTAGCCGCTCTCCTCACTGCCATCACTCTTTTTGTTCGACACATTTTCTTGCTCATGGGAGTCGTATTATTTCCCATCGCGATATTCCTCTACTATATCCCTCCCCTCAATGTATGGGGAAAAATGATATTCAACCTCATTGGCTTCGCCCTATTCATGCAATTTCTTGATGTCGTTATTTTGGTCGCGAGCAATCAAGCCATGCTCCAACTCGCGGGAAACGCGGGACAAAATCTAGTCCCTGCACTCGCGTTCATCATTATTTTCCTAATCAACATTTTGCTCATGTTTTATGCCGGACTAAAATCGGTGTTCACTGCTACAGAAAACTCCAAAGTATTAGGATTCGCCATCGGCGCGATGACTGGACAAATTGCAGGGGCTATTACTTCTCTCAAATCGTTGGGTAGTCCCGCAACCCCTTCCAAGGAGATTAAGGTATGAGTTATGAAATCCCAAAAAACCTCCAATACCAAGAAAAAATTGTCTTCAATCTCAGTTTCGAGCAAGCAATCTGGGTGGGGCTATTTGGCTGCCTAATATTCGCCACCTTCTTCAAACTCCCACTTATCATAGAAGCCAAAATTGTCATCAGTCTTATTTTAGCCGTTTTAGGGGCCGGTTTTGCTTTTTTCAACCTCCGAAGCCACACCATCACCGCCTGGGGGTTTCTCTCCAAACCCCGCCAAATGGGATATCTCGACCCAGCCATGCAAAAATTTTTAGAGATTAAGAAGATCGAAAATGACACCGTATTCCTCCAACGAGGAGGCATTAAAGCCACTATTCACGTCCAACCCATCAATTTTCACATCCTCTCTACCAGGCAAAAGCAGGCCATTATTGTCGCCTACAAAGACTTCCTCAATAGCCTGGATTTTCCCATCCAAATCGTGATGCGAACCGTTAACCTGAACCTCGACGACTACCTAAAAAAACTGGAAACCAAAGTCAAGAGCCAGAAAAAACCCCACTTAACGACCCAGTTCCAAGATTTTGAATCATTCATGCGGAAATACATCGAAGAAAACAGCGTCAAAAACAGACTATTCTACATTGTCGTTCCATTCGCCCAATCAAAAAATCCATTAGAATCAAAATCCGACCCATTAGAGCAATTGGAAATACGCGTAAAACTCTGCCAAGAAAAACTAAAAAATTGCAACCTCATCACGAAACGACTCAACACCAACGAACTCATTTCGTTACTATCCTCCTACTTTGAAGGATTCATTGAAGCCGAAAATAACTATTTATCAAGCATCAGTATTTTTTCAGGCCCCAAAAAGAAGTAATTATTCTAATCCGCGTAGTTCTCTCGCGAGTTTTTGGTAGGCTTGGTTGAGTATTTTTTCGAGTTCGTTTATTTCGATTCCCATACGTTCAGCCACCTGTAATCGGTCGGCTCCTTCAATGAATGTGGCAATAATCGCTTCCTTTTCTTCTATTGGTAATCGTTCAATGGCTCGTTGTGTCAGCGTTTGTTGTTCGTGTCGCATGGATTCGCTTAATGGCGTCTCAGTCGTACCTGTAATTTGCTTTTGTCCTTTTTCGGCGCGCATCTCAACTGCTGTAACGAGTCCCCGTCCCCTAAATTCCGCTAATAGCCCAGATCGTACTAATGACCAGTAACGCTGAACGGCGATGGTAATCAGTTCCGTTTGATGCGCGCGCCACTCCGGATCTTTCCACAGGGCTTTCATGCGTTCTCTGGCTCTTTCTGCGAATGCGGGGTCTTTGTTCAGGGCTTTCATGCGTTCTCTGGCTCTTTCTGCG
>JAGVNS010000017.1 GCA_020053155.1 Nitrososphaerota archaeon | reverse complement strand
CGTTCAACGGCTGATTCTATTTCAGCTCGCTCCGTCACGGTGACAGTTCTCCCATTCTGGTGGGCGTGTACCCACCGCACGACATGGTTGATGGCATTCACCGCGTGCCGTGCATGAACGCGCATCTTCACCAAGGCTTCGTGCAAGGCTTTCACTTCCTCCCGCGTCGCATCGCCGGCATCAAACGCGGCCCATGCTGTTTGGGTTGCTCCAATTGAGGCATCCAAGTCAGACTGAATGACAGTCAAACGTCCGATGGCTTTTTCCAGGGCGGGGGATTCTTTTCCCTGTCCTTGTAATTCGGAGTATTTGGTTTCCATCCGCTTAATGAACTCGCTCAACTTTTCTGAAATTTGCTGGGCTTTTTCAACAGCGGCTTGCCCGCGTTCTTTTATGTGTTCGCGGCGCAATTTCAAAACCTCGGTTTCGACTTCCGATAAATCGGCATCTGTCAGCGTGGTTTTGGCTTCCAGCTTGATGCGCAAGGCCGTCAATCGCTGACTCAATACCAAATCGGCGGTACGCAAATCAGCCACAGTCTCTTCCGCCAATCTCAATCGCTGAACGTTACGCAATTTTACGTCGGTCAAGGCATTTGCGGCGCGAATCTTTTTCACTCGCCCATCGCGAACTTCCAATCGTACGCGTCGCTCGCGAATGACTCTCAAATCATCATCTGAATATTTTTCGCGGAGACGTGCAATAAATTGAGTGCGCGTCTTAATGTCCAAACTGCGAACTTCATCAATGTTCGCGCGAGCCGCCACCAAAATTTCGGCATCCGCTTCGGACAATCCGTTTATTTTACCGCGAATTTGGCTCAGACGTTCGGTCTTGAAGCGAAAATCCCCCATTCGACCGCGGACTTCCTCTCGCTGCTTGCTTTTCATCATCGCACCGGCTTCATCCGCGCTTCCAGGACCCGAATTCGCACTCGGACCCGTCTCGGCGACAACCAGGGTGCTGGCAAAAAGCAGACCCGCGAGGAGGAAGCTAAGAATTAACACTTTTTGATTCATCGTTCCACTCTCCTTTTTCCTAAATAGCATGTATTATTTTCCCCGCTATTGGATGGGGGAGGGAGGGAAACCCACATATATAAAGATACTTTACGAAAGGTTTGGGGAAGAAAAAACCATGCTTTATGCCATCCGGGAAAACACCTCCGTTTCAACCATTCCAATGGAAATGGAAGGGATTCATTTAGTGCGCCCCATTTCGACCAAAAAATTGAAAGCCATTTTCCAACGGTGCGCGAACCTCCGTGAGATTGGTGCCAGTCCATCGGTGGAAAAAAGATTGGCCCCAAAAGCCGTTGCTCTGCTCAAGAAAAAAAACGTCCCCATCGTGCGGGTGCATCGAGCGGGGCGCGCCTTGAAACTGGACTTGGGCACCATCCAAAAAATAGTGGAATTGAAAAAGGATTTTTTGAGCGTGCGAAAAATAGGAGAAATGACGCATGTTCCCAAAAGCACGGTTCATTATTTGCTCAAAAAATCAAAGCGCCAAAAAGTGAAAAAAGGAAAACAGGTCATTTACGTCCGCTGAAAAACGCAATAAGTTCCGCCTCACGGACTTGTTACCTCAAAATATAATAGGATGCATGTCCTCCAGGTACAACATGACCTGGAACATCCTTCTGACTGACTAATCTCAGATTCCTGTCAAAAGTATACATTGTATGAGCTTCACCATTTGGTTTGTATCGAACCCTCAGTTCCCTAAAAAGTTGCGACAGGGGATATACAATACGGACATTCGAATCTGGCCGCAAATCCGGGCCTTGGAAAGCCCCCCTAACTAACTCCGCTACGCGTTCTTTTGGAATGGCAGGAATTCCAGTAGTCCCCCTCAACCGTCTTGCGGTGGGTTTCCCACGAACTCCTCGGGGCCTTTTTGGATTTACCATAACGGCAATGAATGATATGTAAAATATAAATCCCACATCCCGGACTTGATTAATTGGCAATTTAATCCCTCTTCCGCCCGCCTTTTCTCATAAGACCGAACGCGAGTGCCTTTTCTTTATTGAGTTTTCTAAAAAGTATTAGTAAATGCGAATGGTTGCTTTTGGGTCATTCTTTCGCACGCACGCGAGCAAATTTTTAGTTAATACATCCACGACCATTTGCTCGGAGAAATAGGGAGGCAGATTAAGTTGGGCGGCGCGAGCGTGTCCCCCGCACGTGGCGTTGTGGGATTGGGCGAACGGGAGTAAGACCTTCATCGCGTCAAAACCCAGTTCGGAATGCGCGCGGGCCGAAACGCGGACAGAGGCAAACAATCCATCATTTGAGTAAGAGGCCGTTACTCCAATGTCGTGACCTAATTGAATCAACGCACTCGCAACAAATCCAGTTTGATGGGGGAGCATGACGGAAGCAAGCGTATAGTTTCCGATTGAAATTATTTTGGCATGCTTGAGAGAATGCAAAATGGCCACGCGATCGGAGGGAAAGGGAACAGGGACCGCACGCGTGAGCAATTCTTCATAGGATTTTCCGCTTTTTTGGAGCAAAAAATCAAACGTTGAAAACGTTTTCGTATTCGCCACTAAAAAACGGGCGGAATCGGTAATCATTCCCATAGCCAGCGCCCCCGCGACGGGTTTGGTAAATGACGCGTGCATGAACTGTCCCATTTGGGTTACGAGTTGGGCGGCCGCAATGGAATGGGGTTTGATGAGCCTAAAATCCACGCGGGAAAACTCTGCAGGAGAGGGGGAGTGGTGGTCGATGATGATTATTTTTCCGGAATAGGAACGGAAGGCTTCCGATAACAGGCCGGCTTGCGAAGGAGAGCGAAAATCAACGCACACCACACAGTCAAATTTCCCTAACGATTCTATTTCGTTAGGTTGAATGGGAAAAAAGGCCGTTTGCGATTGAAGGAATTCGTTTAATGGTTCCACTATTCCCCATGTGGATTGGGAGTGGGGCAAAAAAAAGTGGGTGAGTGCCATGGCCGACGCAAGGGTGTCCAAATCCGGCCGTACGTGGGAAAGAAAAAGCACTTTTTTTCCGTGCACGAGGGAAATTAATTTTTGAATTTTGGAATCATGGCCGTTCATTTCCCGTTATTCCTTTTTGGGGGTTATAACGGTTGTGCCACTTTCCGCGTTGGGAGGACCGGCTTCGGCTTCTATCTGCACGCGCAATGCGTTGAGTTTTTCAATCAAATTCTTTTCCTGTTTTTCCAGGGTCTTGATGCGGAGGGATTGGGTTTCTTTCAAATCCCCCAATTCTGCCTTGACCTCTTTCTTGTCCCGCAATACGAGGATGGGTCCTGCCGCCTTGT
The DNA here is from genome assembly GCA_020053155.1 of Nitrososphaerota archaeon. Lineage (GTDB taxonomy): Archaea > Iainarchaeota > Iainarchaeia > Iainarchaeales > VGJJ01 > VGJJ01. The sequence continues at coordinate 1,384 of JAGVNS010000017.1, read as the reverse complement.
ACACTTTTTCTTCGGTTGTCTTGTCCAATTCCTGCAGGGAGTTGGATAGGCCGTTCACGCTGGCTTCGAGCTGCTGTTTCTGCATGCCCAATCCCGCGAGAGTTTGGCGCTGGCGCTCGAAATCGGTTATTTTTTCTCGAATATCAGCCATATGATTGTATTCTCCTACTCCAGTTTTTTCAAATAGTTTGCCATTTGGTTGTAATGGAACGTTGAGGCGCGAATGGTCTTGGCGTTCCGACCCACAACAGCAAAGACCAGGCGATTGTTTTTAACCCGAACCGTGGTTTGGGCCTTTTTTTCGTGCGCTTGGCCGGTTTCAAGGGAAAGGGAATGGAATGCGGCACGAGCCGATTTAACGGTGGGAAAAGAAACGGAAAATACGCGCGCGGGCATATGCGGCAACGCCCCCCTTCAGCGTGCGAGAATGCGTTTTTCGACGGGAGCACGGGACTTGTAGAATATCTTGTTCCCGCAGTTGGAACAGCGGACCAATCCAACTGGGAGCGCGTCAAATTCTTGTAAGCATTTGTTGCATTTGTACATGGTCTCACTCCCTCACGCCGCCTCTTGCGGGTCTTGGGATTCGGCTTGAAGGGTGACGCTCTCCGCCACTTCTTCCTCTGACTCCCTTGATTTTGTTTTTTTCTTTCGCGAACGGGGGTTTCCTTTTCCCTGCGTCAATTGTTCAATTCGTTCCTCATCCGTCAATTCGGTATGGACCTCAGGGATTTTTTCATCCGATGTTTTATCGGCCAACACCTCAATCAATTGGGGATTAAACGTGCGCTGTGCCACCATCTTGGAAATGATTCCCCCCGTAAGGGTTTGGGGGTAATAGGCCCCTCCCGCATAGGTTAAACGGCATTTTTTGCAGGCGTAAATTCCGGTTGAAACGCGCTGTACTTTTTGAAACCCGCATTTGGGGCATGTGTGCTTGACGCGCTGCTTGACCTCTATCCCTTCATATCGCTTTTTGACGGACACTCCATAGCGCGCCCCGAATCGGGAGGTGTGGCGGGGAATGGTTGCTTTTGTTTGAGCCATAAAAAATTCCTTTTAAGCGGGTCCTAACTAGAACCCCCCGACAAATCTTTTTAAAACAACCCTTGAGTCGGGTTGGTCGAACGTATGGGTACTGTTTACAATGGTACCCAAACTGCTCTTTTTCGATCTAAACTATGGCGGGCTGAATCCCGCCTGGTTTTGTTTCCCGTGAACGGCTTGCGAGAAAAACGATTCATCTGCCCTTTCAAAAAGGCAGGGTTCTCGGCAAGGGTTCCTAAACTTTTAGCGCTTTCCTCAGGCTTTTGGCATTTTTGAGGCCGGTTTCCACGATTTGCTCTAATTCAGACATGGAGAATGAGCCCATTCCCCCTCCCTT
>JAGVNS010000090.1 GCA_020053155.1 Nitrososphaerota archaeon | reverse complement strand
GATATTAAAACACGCGTAACACGGGATATGGATAATACGGTTGTTCCCGGCCTGTTTGCGGCAGGAGAAGTGGCGTGCGTTTCCGTTCACGGAGCCAATCGGTTAGGGGGAAATTCATTGCTGGAAACCATTGTGTTTGGTCGCATCGCTGGAATGGAAATGAGCCAGTTTGCGCGTACTCAAAATAAACATTTTTCAATTGACGATTCGCTCCATCTTGAACACGCCCAAAAAAGAATTGATGAGTTGCTGGAAAACAAAAAAGGAATAAAGTCGCACATGATTCAGGAGAAGTTGCAGCAAACGATGATGAATGATTGCGGCGTTTTCCGCAGTAAAGAGGGATTAACGAATGCCATTCATATTCGTGATAAACTAGAAAAAGAAACTATGCAGATTCATGTGGATGACACGAGTATGTGCTTCAACACGGATTTGATTAATGCATTGGAAACACAAAATTTAGTGGCGTTTTCCCAAGCTATTTTGGACTCGGCGTTGGCACGGACGGAAAGCAGGGGAAGTCATACGCGAACGGACTACCCTAAACGGGACGATGAGAAGTGGTTGAAACACACGTTGTGCGGGCGCCGCGCCTCAACAACAACGCTTTCGTACAAACCGGTTGTAATCAAAGGGTACGCGCCCGAAGCGAGGCATTACTAGCATGAAAAAAAAACAATCTTCCACTCCAAAAAAGGCAAAACCATTTATCCCAGCCAAAGTCAAAAAAACAGAACAAAATGCGATGACCATTTTTCCCATTCCCCAACGATTGACCGTCCGTGTTTCGCGCTTCAATCCCCTAATGGACTTTTCTCCTCGGACGCACGAATATTCTCTTGCTCCCGTGCTAGGAGAGAGTGTCCTAAATTTGCTCTACCGCATCAAACACACGCAGGATGGGAGTTTGACCTTTCGTGGGAGTTGCGGACAGGGCGGCTGTGGAACGTGTGGAGTGAAAGTAAATGGGAAAATGGTTTTGGCGTGCATCACCAACGTTGAGAATGCCGCAGACACCCATCATGGATTGGACATTACTCCCCTGCATGACAACGTGCTCAAGGATTTGGTGGTGGATGAAGACGTGTTCTTCGCCGAACTGTTGAAAATAAAACCCGGATTGGTTCCTCGAAACGCTGAAAAAAGACACCATCATATGGGAATTCAAGACGTTGAAAAGTTGGGGAAAACGCCGCAGTGCATTCTTTGCGGCATTTGCAACGCGAATGCGGAAAGTAATATAAAAGGGGAATTAGGTCCTGCCGCGCTCGTGCGCGCCTACCGTCATATATGCGACATCCGGGATGGGAACGTTTCACGATTGGAAGGGATTTCACCTCATCTTCTCGTTCATTACGATTTAGACAAAGCCAACATTTGCCCGCGAGACATTAAACCAGGAGATAAAATTATAGAGTTAATAGAAATGAACGCGCAAAGGCTCAAAAAGGAAAAAAGGAATGAAATCGAGAAGCGAGCGTAAAGAAACGGGCACAAAAGAGCGAATGCGAAACGAAATGGGCGCATTGGGAGTAAAAAAAGTTCCAGCGGATACGTACGGGTTGCTCCTACTAAATCCGCCGCTATTTTGGCAGCATTCTTTCTCTCTTGCACCTTTCGCGCTCCCCCCAAAAAGGATTTCAGACTCAAAAGTGCCATCCAATCCCGCTCCCCGTATCAAAAAATTTGTACACGGGTCCAAAAATACGAAGGATAGACTCCTCAACGGGGGACACTTATAAAAAGGGAAAAATCATTATGCCTTTCCATGGTTCACCGCTATTTTACGCTGGAGGAAGCAGAGACCGCACTTCCCAAAGTAAAGAAACACATGACTCGATTGATGGGTTTGCACGATGAATTGACGGCCCTTTCGGGAGTGAAAGTGCATGCGGATACGATGGATTGGACGGCGCACTTGCTCGCGGTCAACATCAACAAACGCTACCACGAATTGTCATTCAAGTATTTCGCAGAATTGGAATCACTTACAAGAATGGGGTGCTACGTGAAGGACGTGCAGCAAGGATTGGTGGATTTTTACTCCAAGATGGGAGAGAAGGACATCATGTTTTGCTGGCAGTACGATGAGCCCCGATTGTTGTATTACCATGACGAAAAGTAAGGGTATGAAGGAAGGATCCCCCTTTCCCAACTCCGCGAAAAACTGGCCGATCTGCAGAGGGCACTCATTTAACAAATAATTCCCCCCTATTTTTGTTCATGGTATCCCATCACGAGCGGGCGCAGCGTTATTTGAAAAGGTATGCGCAAGGGGTCATTCTGCGCAGCCATTCACTAGAACAATATAATCAATTTTTGGAAAACTTGGGGGAAAAACAGTCTCTTGAAAAAATAGTGGAACAAATTATTCAACGAAAAAGGTTGTGTAAAATACTGGATGTGGGGTGCGGGAATGCCAATGCCCTTAAAACGTTGAAAAAAATGTTTGAAGAGCGCATTCATACCATTGGAATGGACCTGCTTCCCCCTGAAACAAGAGAGGGATTAGACGAATTTATCGAAGGGGATGTGCACACTATCCCCATTCCAACCCACTGCGACCTTATTCTCTCCTTTCGCGCGCTTCACGAAATGGGAAACCTTCATTCTCTCATTCCCAAAATCGCCCACTCTCTTGACAAAGGGGGGAGGGGTTATTTGTGGCTGCGAATGCTGGAAATGGTGGGGCAAAAACCCCTTTTTGTAGGGGAAATGAACAAAAAAGAGGAAAAAGCGCTGGTTGAACTGGGCGTTAAAAAAGAAATAGAGGATTGCCAAGTTATGGTTCAGCCGGTCGAAATTCCCATTCCCGTTAATAACGAAAACGACCCGCGAGAAACGGCAATTGGCGGATATATTGTATTATTGCACCGACCCTTGTGATGGGATTTATAGGGATTTTGATTCCTTTTTTGGTTAGTTGAAGTAACACGCGGAACGTGCGGGAGTTGATTGTACATGACTGAAGCAAAACCGTTGACCTACAAGAGTTTACAGGGTCTATCGGAAAAACAAATTGCGGAACACCATGACGTGCTGTATGTGGGATATGTCAAAAAGACGGATGAAATTCGAGAAAAATTGAAAACCGTGGATTTAACAAAAGCAAATGCAACCTCTTCCGAATTACGCGCACTCAAACTCGAAGAAGGATTTGCGGTGAACGGAGTTCGCCTGCATGAGGGATACTTTGCCGCGATGGGTGGACAAGGCGGAAAGGCAAGCGGAAATTTATTGAAAATGATTGAAGCGGATTTTGGTTCATACGAAAAATGGGAAGCCGAATTCAAAGCGTTAGGATTGTGCGCCCGGGGATGGGTTGTATTAGCGTATGATTGGGAAGACATGAAACTGCACAACTTTCTCTGCGATGCGCACAATCAAGGGGGAGTGTGGGGTTGTTCCACCATCCTCATTCTGGACGTGTATGAACATGCTTACTTCCTGGATTACGGAACCAAACGCAAGGACTACATTGAGACTTTCATGAAAAATTTGAATTGGAAATTCGTGGAAATGAAAACCGAAGGAATTGGGGCGTACAATGGGCGGCAGGCGCAGAAAGTTTAATAACAGAATTAGTGGTGGGCAGTGCCCGCATCCTTTTCCTTTCTTTCCTATTCGCATCTTTATTTTTTTTCAAGAACTTTGAACACGAAGATTATAGCAAACCGTTTTAATTTTTGAACTTTTATTGGACGGTTTGCTATATGCAAAAAGCCACAAAAATGTTCAAATACTTATGCTTTTTGCTATAACTTGATTAGTCCTTAATATCTTAATAAAAATTGTATTCAAATTTTAATTTCCATCGTGGATCATCTGGAAACTCCTTTTGTAAAATATCGTACAAGTCTTGGGCATTCCGTAATGCAAGCTCATAATTTTTTGGATAAAGTTGTATAATGGTAGTATAGCCTTCTACCGAAATTTCCTCATACAAGTCTAACATTATTCCCCTGCAGGCTGGAGCTTTTCCTCCCTTTTTAACTTCAGTAAAAATAAGCCAACCGAGCGGGTTCAGTTTTTCGATCTTATCAATGATGGGCAGCCAATTATTTTTCCTATTTTTTCTCTCCGGCCTCATTTTAAATGAAACTTGATTTTTTAATCGTCTTTCAGAGTATATTTTAACATCTTTCAGTTTTAATCCATGTATTTCTAACCGGTCCAACATTAATTCAGGGGTAATATTTTTCTTTATAAAATTAAAAAGCTTCATTCTTGTTTTTTCATTTAAGTTAGTGAAATCCACCCCTTTAATTTCGCTAATAATGGTCGAATCATATTCTTCGAGCATTTTAACTGCTTTATCAAATACGACAGGTTCAATAAATTCGTCTAACCGGCCTTCTTCTGGCAACTGGGATATTACACAGCCAGTTGAGGCACCCCGTATTCTTCGAACATATCCCTCCTTTAGGCCAGTTGTTCCATTCTTTATATAATCGGATAATTTTTGGGGGACCCCTATGTCCCCAACTAAAATAGCTAAATCCGCATTTCTTTCCACTCGTATCTTTAATGCATCCTTAACAATTTTTTTGTGAGTAGGGGTTACTTTCTCTCCGATTTCAAATTGAGCTGCGAAAACAATGCTTTTTTCGGCCTGAGTCATTCTAAAAGTATCCTGGTTCGTACCCTTTTAAATCCATTCCCGTGGACAGATTATTCAATGACCGAAGAATCGAGTCCGACGACGCCACTTTACGATGTCGCCATCATCGGAGCGGGTCCT
>JAGVNS010000081.1 GCA_020053155.1 Nitrososphaerota archaeon | reverse complement strand
GTGTGCGGCGCACTTTTGCTGCTCGCGTTAATCATTCATGAGGAAATAAGCATTCCCCATTCCTTCAAGCTTCCAAACCCTAAACGGTTGGTCTCAGGCTTGTTTCACCACCGCTAACGGCCTTTTTCCATGCGCTTCGTATCTGCTCCCAAAAAAAGGCCTTAATGTTGAAGTCAAGGGGCGCGGTTTAAAATGACCAATAATCCATTTTAAGTATGTCTAATTCTCCCGAAAAGTCTTTTCCCGTAACCTGCGGATTAGAGGTCCACCAGCAGTTAGACACGGGAAAATTATTCTCCCGCTGTCCCACTACCCTGCGCGAGGAAAAACCCGATTTCACGTTCATGCGAAAAATTCATGCCGTCGCCAGTGAACTGGGACAGATTGACGTGGCAGCGTTGGAAGCCACACACAAGAATCTCACGTACATCTACCAGGGGCATCACGAAAACACCAGTTTAGTCGAGACGGATGAAGAACCCCCCTCCACTATGGATGAGGAAGCATTACACGTGGCATTGGAAGTGGCATTGCTGTGTCACGCGACTATCGTAGACAGCGCCATCGTCATGCGCAAGACCGTTGTAGATGGGAGCAACACGTCTGGATTCCAACGCACCACGCACATTTCATTTGGAGGAATGCTCGAACTGCCGGATGAAAAATTCATCCGTTTGCAAGCGCTTGCATTAGAAGAAGATTCGGCTCGACCCGTGGAACGGAAAGAAAGCGAAGCGGTATATCGCTTGGACCGATTAGGATTTCCACTCATCGAACTCTCTACGATGCCGGACATCCATTCTCCCGAACAGGCCAAGCAGGTCGCATACAAGATGGGGGAAGTGCTGCGCATCACGGGAAAAGTGAAACGGGGATTGGGAACGATTCGACAGGACATCAACATTTCCGTTCCCCATGGTGCGCGGGTGGAATTGAAGGGAATACAGGAAGTGGATTTGATTGATGAGTACGTTAAACGCGAAATGCTCCGGCAAAACGCCCTCATCGAGTTGAAAAACGAATTGGCGAAAAGCGGATTGACCAAGGAAATGGTGCACAGCCAGAGTGCGGTGGATATTACGGACGAATGGCAGAAAAGTCAAAGCAAAATGATTCAAACCGCGATGCAAAAAGGACACAAAATCCTCGCGGTACGCCTCCCCCATATGCATGGGAAGATGGGTCAGGAAGTGCAGCCGGGTCGAAGAGTTGGGAGCGAAATCTCCTCCCACGTCAAGGTCAAGACCGGTCTCATGGGATTGCTGCACGGGGACGAATTGCCTAATTACGGAATCGTGGAGGAAGAAGTCAAAAAAATACGTGAAATGGTTCACGCTCAATCCAACGATAGTTTTGCACTCGTTATGGGTGAAGAGAAAAAAGCCCATTACGCCATTGATGTGATCAAGCACCGCGCCGCGTATTTGTTGGAGGGGATCCCTGAAGAGACGCGGAACCCGGTGGAGGGAGGAAATTCGGAATATTCCCGCCCACTTCCGGGGGCTGCGCGCATGTACCCCGAAACGGATGTGAGGGAAATTCCCATCACGAACGAAATGATCGAATCGCTCAAACAAAACCTACCCGCATTCGCGAACGAGCGGAAAAAACGCTACATGGAAAAAAAATTGAGCGAAAAGCTCGCGGACGAGATGAAACTGGACAACAAAGCGCGATTTTTCGAGCGAATGCTGGAAAAAGGGTACGACGCGACAACGGCCGCCACCCTCCTCCTCTCTACCTTTACCATGGTCCGAAAAGAAAACCCTCAGGTGGACCAATTGAAGGAAGAGCAATTGGAAAACCTCCTGGCGGCGGAAAAAAACAAGCTCGTGCTGCGGGAACACTTCCCCACCATCCTAAAAACATGGGCCACTCATCCTCACGATTCATTATCCCAAATCATGACCCACTTGAAATTGGAAAAAACCGATAACGATGAAGTGGAAAAAATCGTGAAGCAAGTCGTGAACAAGAATGAGCACTTGGTGTTAGCCAAAGGAATGGGGGCCCAATCCGCACTCATGGGATTGTGCATGCAAGCCTTGAGGGGAAAAGCACAAGGGTATTTCATTGCGCAGGCGCTGGAAAAAGAATTGAAGAGACGGACGGGAAAATAGTTTCATGGCCAATCGTTCACGGTTTGATACGGAACACGGACAAGAAGTCCATGGTGTTGAATACCATAAAACAAAACAGGATGCTTGCCTTGAGTTTTCACCTCAGAAAAATTGTTTGTACCACCGCTCGTAATCCTTGTGATTCCCGACAAAATAGAATCGGACTTCTTTCTTTTCATCAAAAACCATGTACAGAATTCTGTATTGTCCTACTTCGTCAACAAAATAGTTTGCTCTGCCACCAAGATGTCTCTTTTGTGGATATTCAATGATTTTCCTGATTTTCTTTACAACCCGCTCTTTTACCGTGTCCTCTAATTTATCAAAGTATACTGACCAGTCTTGATGAAAAGTTGCCGCATGCATATTTTGCCTACTTCAAAAATTTTGCATGCTTCCCCAACGCTTCTTCAGGAGCCAAGAGCTTACTTCTCCCCTCTGCAATGTCTTTGTTCAATTTTTCCAGTTTTCGGTTAACGAGGTCGACTTCGCCGAAATGGTGTTGTCCAAAATCGACCAATGCGAGTCTCACGGCCTCGGATTTAGTGTTGGCATACCCCTCTTCCACCATCACTTCGGCAATCGCTTTGGTTTTTCCCCTCAAAATCACATTCATACGAAACCACCAATACTTACAACCCATTAAATGATTTAAATATGTATCGATTATGATTCATAATGAATCATATCCAATGACCCCCTTCCTGGCCTAAAGGCCGAGGTATCCAGTAATTTTAAGGGACACGGCTCGCGTATTCGCTCGCCCAACAGTGGGCGACGCATGTCGCCCTAAAGGGCGAGGTATCAACCTTTTTCGCCGGCCCGAGTAAAACAAGCGTGTTTTACGGGGCCCACAAAAACAAAATGCTTTTGCTTGACCTTTTTTCCAAAAAGGCCGAATGACTTCTCGTCCATTTTACTTTTCCAACATCGCTTTGAGCTTCTCCCAATAATGTTCTCGCCATCCCTTTGATATGTCTGAATAGAATTGCGCGGGGACGTCTTTCTGGGAAAAAACGAGCTTGGTTCCATTCTGGATGGGAAAGAATTCGTATTCTACAATGGAGTAATGTCCCTTGGGCCAGTCCGCCCCCCTCCACTGCTGCACGATTTTCTTGTTGGGAATGAGTTTGAGATTCTTTCCCTCAATCCACCCATCATAGGCAGTAAATTTTCCCGTCTCACGGTTTGAAATAACGGCCGGGCTTCCCGTAAACTCCGAGTGAATGTGAGAATCCATCAACGCGGTATACAATTCCATGGGCGTACACGCAAAAGTAATGGATTGGTGGATATTCCGACTCTTTACGGGCTCATTATTCCGTGTTTTGAATCTTTTCTTTTCAGACATATACCCATTCAACCACCTTTACAATTATATGGGAGTGCTCTCTTCCCACACTTTCTCAAATTCATTCGCAAATTGTTGATTCAATTCAAGAGAATCAATTACCATCACGTTTTCGTTGTTTTCATTCACCCCATTCCCCGTCCAATTCATGCTTCCCGTAATAACATACGTTTCATCTAACACGGCAAACTTGTGATGCATCAAATTGGGATTCGTGTCAATGCGTACTGGTATTCCCGCCGCCGCCAATTCATCGTGTTGAGAATATTTTCCCCCGGCTTGCTGTTTTTCCACAATCACGCGCACATCTACTCCCCTATTTTTGGCCTCGATGGCGGCATTGGCTAGATTTTCATTGGTAAACGAATACATGGCAATCCAAAGCCTAGATTGGGTTGTTTTCAACGCTTCAATGGGAATGGTTTCGCACGCAGGGGAGGGACAGAATGAAGCTTGAATACCCGAGAATGTGGATGACAGGGCAATAGAAGGTTGGACCGTTTCAATTCCGGTAACTCCATAATAGTTTGCCACCACCACCCCCACACCAAACGCGATGGCCACTATTCCCACTATAATCTTGGGAGAGAAATTCATGCAAATGGAACGTTGGACGGGGGACTTAAAAGCCTATTCGGGGCTTTTTCCCCTACGTACGACTGAATAGCCCCGTCGTCTAGTGGTCAAGGATATCGGGCTTTGAACCCGAGGACTGGAGTTCGAATCTCCACGGGGCTATACCTTTCAAGTAAACCGGAAGGGTGTCGCGCAGCGATACCCTGGGCCTCGGGGCAGCCGGACGAAAACGGCTGTTCCAAATCTCCACGGGGCTACTTTGAGTGGATACCCGCGTAAAGCGGAAAAAATGGGCGGCCTTCTTACACCCCTATATTAACCCACCCAACTAAAAATAGTCTATAGCCATGCATTCACACGAGAAATCCAAGCATTCGTATCCCACGACTCGTAGCCATTCGCCGAGCCACCCCATACCTTATTCACTACCCCAAACCGAGACCATTTCTTCCAACCCACCCGTTCTTCCAACGAAAGAAATTTCATTCTCTCAACCCGTCACACAAGCGGTGAAAGAATTGGGCTATTCCACGTGGACGCCCATTCAGGAAGCCACTATCCCCCTCATTCTCGCGGGAAAAGATATTATAGGGCAAGCCCACACCGGAAGCGGGAAAACGGCGGCGTTTGGATTACCCATTATTGAAAAACTAAACCCCAATGGAAAAGTACAAGCCCTTATTTTGGTTCCTACTCGTGAATTGTGCGAGCAAGTGATGCAAGAGATGCGCAAATTCGCTAAGCATAAGCGCACGAGCATTACCGCCGTGTATGGTGGAGCAAGCATGGGAATGCAGATTCAGCATTTGCGACGCACGGACGTTGTCGTTGGCACCCCGGGGAGAATACTCGACCATTTGTCCCGCGGAACGTTCAATCCCGACCACGTGAAAACGCTTGTGTTAGATGAAGCCGACCGAATGTTTGACATGGGGTTTATTCGCGACATGAAAAAAATAATTCAGCGACTCTCAACAAATAGACAAACTATGCTTTTCTCCGCCACGATGCCGGATGAAATAAAAAGAATTGCGCACCAGCACATGAAGCACCCCGAAACCATAAAAACGCAGTCGTATGTAGATGCCGGAAAACTTTCCCATGCATACTACGACTTGGATAAGCAGGGAGACCAAAAGTTTGGATTGTTGGTGCATATCTTGAAACACGAAAAACCTACTCTTACGATTGTTTTCTGCGGCACGCGAAGAATGGTGGATAAAGTGGAGCGAAATTTGAACGAAAACGGTGTTCGTGCCCACGCCATTCACGGTGGTTTAAGTCAAAATCAGCGCAAACGAACACTCGACGAGTTTCACCATGGTGCCTTTCACGTTTTGGTGGCGAGTGACGTGGCCGCACGCGGGCTGGACATCAAGAATGTTTCGCACATTATCAATTATGACAGCCCCCGCACGTCCAACGAGTACATTCACCGTTCGGGGAGAACCGCCCGTGCGGGGGAAGAGGGAAAAATCATTTCCATTCTCGCTCCCCAAGATTATGAATTCTTTCGCCAAGTCATTCGAGACAAATCACTTGTTATTCCCCAGCTTCCCATTCCTAAATTTAACCCCATTTCCATCACCAACAAAAAAGGAAAACCCGAACGAGCGGTGGGAGATTATGTTAACCCTCCCCACTACCGAAAAATAGGACACGAAGAAGGAGAAAATCAAGGATACGGACGAAATCAAGGGCAGAGTCATGGACGCGAGCAGGGGCGGAGATTTTTTCCCCGAAAAAATGAACACGAGCGGGGTTCACGGCCTTTCGGATCATCGAGACCATTCCAATCATCAAAGCCTTTTCAAAAACGAAAACCCTTTGGGAGAAACGCTCAACGCAGGGAAGAGTTTACGCTCAATCCGGACCGCGCTCCTCGAAGACCTAAAACACCATTTACTTATGAGAGGGATTTCCCCATTACCAAACATTTCAGCCGGCACCGCATTCCCAAAGACGATTAATTATTTTTTTGGGGCATGAATCAATTCGAGTTTTTGTCTCCGAGAAAAATGCTTGATGGCTGCTTCTCGTTGAAGGGCCGCGGAAAGAGAGGGATACTTTTCAAAATACGCTAATTTTACGGGTAGCCTGGAACGGGTAAATTTGCTGGCTTTCCCTGCTTGGTGCAGTTGAACGCGCGTTCGAATGTTTTTGGTATACCCACAGTACAGCGAGTCGTCTGCGCACCGCAGCAAATATACAATGAACGTCATTTTCATTCCTATTGAGCCCTTTGGAATTAATAGAGCCATCCCCCCGCCAAGGGTCTGCACCTTTGTCACTCTCTTATTCCAACACATTTCACAACCGCATCGTCAATCAAATATTCAAGCGGTTTTTCGGCTCCGCAGAAGGAAGAAGCCTGCGCGGTGCCATACGCTCCGACATTTTTAATTGCAATAATATCACCTTCGCGTATCGTTGGGCTGTCTTTAATTGTACCAAAGAAATCAACAGAACTGGGGGAACTTCCTCGAATGTAAAAAGTATTTTTCCCTTTTTTGTTTATCTTATTGACTATTTGAATTGAAGGATTAAATGCAAAGCCGGACAAAAGTCGGTCTGGAAAAGTTGAGAAAATGGAAGTATTCAGAAAAGCGGTATTAACCAAATCTTTCTTTACAGCTACCACTTCAGCCAAAAGAATTCCACATGGACCGGCCAAAAACCTTCCAGGCTCAGTAACAACATGAACATCTTCAGGCAGATTGAATAAAGGACCAAATAATGCTTGAACTACCTTTTCGATTTGGGGGGCATTGTCTTGATAGTCAATTGAAAATCCACCCCCAATATTTACATAATGAAGACCTTCGACCAATGAGGCTACCTTAACCAGATGTTCTGCGTTTTTTCGCCACGAACTCAAGTCGGTATTTTGGCTCGCAAAATGGTTGTGAATCCCAATCAATTCAACATTTTTGAATGTCTTGATTTTTTCCAGCTGACTTAGAAACTCTTTTTCAGAAACACCTAGTAAGCCGAAGGAAGATCCACTAGCGCACAAGGGATTTTTGGATTCGACGCAGGTATTCAATCTTAAACCAACTTTGACGTGCGATTTTGCCATTTTGTTTATTTTTTCGAGTTGTTGAATGGAGTCAGCGATGATATGTACTTTTTCATGTAGACACTCGGCAATGAGAGCGTCGTCCAAAGTGGGGCTCATCAAAATAATTTCGTTACCATGACAGAACTTCAATGCTTCATGTAAGTGTGTCTTCCCCGTAACTTCCATCTTACATCCCCAATGATGAAGGGTGTCCGCCAATAGGGGGTTCGTTTTGTATGAATAGGCCACCTCCATTAACCTTCCAACCGATTGGAAGGCCTTCAGGAATAGGTCAAGCTGGGAGCGGAGGACGCTCAAGTCATACCCAATGAGTGCCTTTCCCGACTCACGGTAAAGATTTTCGGCACTAATCTGGTGAATGACAAGGTTTTTTCCCACAATATAATATCTTTTTCCAATAATAAGTAACTTAGGAGCCTATTTTTTACCTAAAACCATAAATTTTAAATAATCAACCGATGATTAGGTAAGTATGGAGAAATCATTAGATAACAAGGACCGCCGAATTATCTATGAGTTAGACAAGAACGCACGTGTCTCATTTCCAGCCCTGGCTAAAAAGATAGGAATGAATCAAGAAACGGTCAAATATCGTGTCAAAAAACTTATCAAAAGGGGCTTCATAAAAAAATTTCTGGCCGTAATAGACTCTTCAAAACTTGACCAGTCCCACCATAAAATATATTTGCGATTGCAGAACGTCTCCGAAAAACAGGAAACGGAATTAATTCAATTTCTCCAAAGTAATGACTCGGTTGATTGGGTGGTCAGAACAGATGGAGAATTTGACCTGGCTTTTTGTGTTATAACAAAAACCCCACATGAATTGGATGTCATCCTGACCGATTTCGAAAAGAAATTTGGACAATTCGTTGGAAAGAGAGAAATGATAACCACCTTGCGTGGGGACTATTTACTTCGAAGTTATTTGATAGGAAAAAAACGTGAAGATATACGGAAAAGCGTTTTTTTGCCCAAAAAAGGGAGGCCTTTTTCTATGAATGAAAAGGACAAGGCCATATTGTCCTTACTTGGTCAGGACGCCCGAATGCCTACTATCAAGATAGCAAAAAAGGCAGGCATTTCTCCCGACACGGTACGAAACCGGATTAAGAAACTGAAAGAGGAAGGAGTGATTGAAAACTTCTTGGTTGTTTTAGACAACCCGCGCATGGGGCAGATGCAATACAAGATTCTCATTGGATTGCACAATTTAACCCCCGAAAAAGAAAACGCGTTGACGAAACACCTACAGGAAAATCCACACATTTTTTCTATCATCAAAACACTTGGAAGGTGGCAAATGGAAATCGATTTGGAAGTCGAAACAACCGACCAGTTTCGAGAAATCATTCGAGATATAAAAAATAGATTTGCGGATATCCTGCGAGATTACTCCACACTTACGGTCTACGAGATATCAAAATACAACCTGTTTCCATTCACCCCCAATAGTATAAAATAAAGTTCATTTAGCTTGAACCAAAGCCTTATATTTTCCAATCCCCGATATATCCAATGGCCTCTCCCCAAATGGACGCGTTTTTTGCGCGAATGGAAGCATTAGAACTCGCCCTCACCTTTGAAGATGTCCGATTGGCCACGGCCTATTCGGATGTGCGCCCATCCCAAGTACAAACCCATTCTCTTTTTTCGCGGAACGTTCCGGTGAAAACACCCATCATTAGTGCGGCCATGGATACGGTAACGGATTCCAGGCTCGCCACGGAATTGGCCAAATTGGGGGGATTGGGAATCATTCACCGAAACATGAGCCCGGACGACCAAGCACGGGAAGTAAAGCGGGTCAAATTTCACTTGAACGGGCTCATTCAAAATCCCATTACGTTTTTTGAGGATGAAACCATTGAGTCCATTCTCCACACGCGCACGGAAAAAAATTACGCGTTTCACACCTTTCCCATTCTCAACCGCCAAAACAAGCTGGTGGGAATTGTCACCCAAAATGATTTTGATTTTAATACGGATGCCGCGCAACCCATTTCAAAAATAATGAGCAAAAACCCCGTAGCAAAAGGGCTCACGTGCACCATTGAAGAAGCGCACGCCCTCATGATTCAACAAAAGAAAAAAGTCCTTCCCCTTGTGGATTCAAACCAAGAAGTAGTGGGAATGTATGTTTTCCAAGATGTGCACACCATCATGAAAGGGGAACGCTCCACATTCAACGTGGACCAAAACGGCCAATTGAGAGTGGGGGCCGCGGTGGGAATAGGGGACGCGGAAATGGAACGCGTGCGCGCACTCGTTAAAGCAAATGTGGACGTGATTGTCGTAGACACGGCCCACGGGCACACGCAAGTGGTCATTAACATGGTCAAGGCCGTCAAAAAAGAATTTCCAAAATTGGACGTGGTAGCGGGAAACATTTCAGAACCCACCGCGGTACCGGATTTGATTGCGGCGGGAGTGGATGGAATAAAAATTGGGCAGGGGCCGGGAAGCATTTGCACCACGCGCATCATTTCAGGGATTGGATGCCCTCAAGTAACGGCTGTATACAATTGTGCCAAAGCCGCACGGGGAACCGGCATTCCCATTTGCGCGGACGGGGGAATCAATTACTCGGGGGATATTACCATTGCTCTTGCTGCCGGGGCGCATACCGTAATGTTGGGAAGCTTGCTTGCAGGAACCGCAGAATCCCCGGGAGAAATATTGCACGAGGATGGAAAGCCCGTTAAACGGATTCGTGGAATGGGCTCGTTGAGCGCCATGAAAGAAGGAAAATCCGGCCGCGAACGCTATTTCCAAGAAAACGATTTACGCAAACTCGTTCCGGAGGGAGTGGAGGGGGTTGTTCCCTACCGGGGGACGCTGGAGGATGTAATGATTCAGTACGTAGGGGGTTTACGTGCGGGAATGGGGTATACCGGCTCCAAAACCATTGAAATTCTCCACGAACGTGCATACTTTCGCCGCATCACCCATGCGGGACAGAAAGAATCCCACCCCCATGACATTCATTTAATTACCGAAGCGCCCAATTACCACCGTCGGTGAGGAATAGTATATGGATGGGTTGGGGAGTATATTGCGAGACGTCCGCACGGTCGCAGTAGTATGCAACCAGTGGGGAGACACGGGCAAAGGAAAGCTCGTGGATATGCTCGCGGAACATTGGGCGGATATCATTGCGCGGGGAACCGGGGGCGCCAACGCCGGACACACCGTGGTAAACGGAAACACGGAATACATTTTCCACTTAATTCCTTCTGGAATACTACACGACAAACAGGGAAAAATAAACGTCATGGGAGAAGGAATGGTCATTGACCCCCGCACGCTCATTGAGGAAATGGACCAATTAACACTCGCGGGCTTCCCATACAAAAACTTGCGCATCAGTCACAACGCCAAGCTCGTACTGCCGCATCACATTCTCCTGGATCGCGCCAAAGAAAGCAAAAAAGGAAGCGGAAAAATTGGAACAACGGGAAGGGGCATTGGTCCCGCGTACGAGGATCATGTGGCGCGACGGGGAATTGTCATGAACGATTTGTTCAACCCTGAAAGTTTCACTCAAAAAATAACGCGCGCATGCACCCATGCTTCACAGCAATTGAAAGCCATGAACGCCGATCACATGGTGATTGAAACCATCATGAAAAGCCCCGCATTGGAGAACGGGCGATTTTACGATTCGGAAAAAACGTTCAACGTGAACGCCATTGTTGAGGCGTACGCCAAAGAGTATGGAAAAAAGCTCCAACCGTTTATCGCGGACACCGAAACCATCATCCGCCAAAACGTGGGAAAAAAGAACATCCTTTTGGAAGGGGCGCAGGGTCTGCTGTTGAGCATCGATTATGGAACCCGACCCTATGTCACGTCCTCCGACCCCTCCATCCGGGGATTAGCCAAGGGGGTAGGTTTGCTGGAAAAACAAGTGGACCTCACTTTAGGAATTGCCAAGGCCTATATGACTCGCGTAGGCAACGGTCCTTTCCCCACCGAGTTTGGTGGAAAAGCATCGGAAACGCACTGTGACGACCATTCAAACAACCGCGAATACGAAAAATCGCATTATATGCACGCAAACGTCAACCATTCAGACCCCCTTCTCCAGGGAATAGGATTTAGGGTGGCGGGGGGAGAGTATGGGGCGACAACGAAACGTCCCCGAAGGACGGGCTGGCTGGATTTGGTGGCGTTAAAGTATGCCATGCAGGTCAACGGACCCCAACTATTCCTGACGAAAGTGGATGTATTGGATGCGTGCCAGGAAATCAAACTCTGCACCCAGTATGTATACAACGGGCCGGATTATTTCTTTGGGGGAAAGACGTTTCACAAAGGAGATGTGCTGAAATCCTTCCCCAATGACAGCACCATACTCGCAAACGTGGAACC
>JAGVNS010000029.1 GCA_020053155.1 Nitrososphaerota archaeon | reverse complement strand
GGCAAGCGATGTTGTAGTGGGGCAGATTCAACGATATATGGGCTACGTAAAAGACGAATTGGCTGAGACAAATCAATCGGTCCACGGAATTATAATCGCATTTGAGGATGATTTGAGAATCCAGCGAGCTCTTTCGATGGTTAACAACATTGATTTCTACATGTATAAAATAAATTTTAAACTAGAAAAGAAAAAATGACTTCCTCCTCGGCCTAAAGGCCGAGGTATTAAACCCAAGACTGCAGCGCTAACGCGCTGCCGAATCAATTTTTTCCCATTGGTTAAAATGTTGTCCACGGCCCCGCGCAGCAATATTCTGGATGTTTGGTCCGTGTATTGGATTCCTTTGAAGTTGCTCCGCCAGATGTCAAGGGTTTTCTTGTCGGAGAAGAGTTTGTACCCATTTTTGAGTCCGTGTGCCTTGATTTCGGGAGGGAGCTCTCCTTTTACCATGTAGGAGTCGAAGTGTTCCTTGAGGATTTTGTCCATTCCGGAAGGCAACGAAGGGAATATTCCCCAGGGGCGAGTGATCTTCTTCACAATTTGGAGCCAAAAGCATCGCGGGCAATCCAAGAACAGGTTGATAGTGGTGGGGGATAGTTTGTAGGGGGGCATAGGGCGAGCCGATTTCTTTGTGTATTTAATGAATGACTAATTCATACTACAACGGGTATTTTCAGTAATCCTGATACCTTTTCTATCGCCTTTTCAACCTGTATTTTTTCGAACCAGGGTTTTCGTAAACTCATTTTCTCGATGACTTGTTCCGTAGTCAAATGCTCATCGGCTAAGAGGAATGCGACCGAAGAATGTAGTTCAGCTTGATTGGTGTCTTTCATGAGGTCTCGGATGATTTCCTTCTTTTGATCAATTTGCGACCGTTCATCCATAGTTAATTTTTCGCCGCTTTCGCGGTGGAACATTCCGGCGATTTCAAAGCAATAGGGTCCACGGTGAAACCAGGTAAATTTTAAGTTACTGAATCCAATATTCATCAATTTTAGTAAATAAATGGTCTTTTGGATTAAGAGTCGATTATCGAAATTGCTCAAATCCTTTTTTCCATGAACTAATTCAAATGCTTCAATCGTGCGGTGGTCAATCATCCCCATATCACTTTCCCTCCGTTTCCTGCTTAATATTCCTTTCCCAACCTTGTTTTTCTTTTACTTCCTCAATAACCAGTAATGCCTTTTCTAGCAATTCGGCAAATTTCTTCAATTCGTCTTGATTGAATGAAAGACGCCCATTCATCCCATTGGTGATATATAATTGGTCAATTTCGTCACAGACCTCCGATAATCGAGGATCAAAGGGTTGGGCTAGAAAATTATGAATGGCGTGCGGAACATAAGTATGAATCATTTTTTGCCCGGCAGGGGTATCTAACAACCCACGCATTTTCGTAACTTCCCGTTCCACTCCTTTAAGCCGCTGCCATTGGCGGGTCTCCCATAATGATCGTATCTCTTCGTGGACGTTGCGAAATATGCGTTCAGCCCCTTGGATAGCCAAGTCGATTTCAGCTAATGAATCTCCCCGAATAACCCTCATTCCATCGAATTTTTTCCACTTTTTCAAATCGTTAACCGTATCCTGACGTTCAACCTTAATTCCAATTTGGCTAATTTTTTGGACCGCATTTTGGATTTTGTCCAAAAAAGGAACAAGGAAATCAGGGTTACATTGGAAAATCATTTCAACCCGATTTTGGTCAATATTTTGTACTTCTCCAGTAATAGGTGGAGAAAATTTTTCGGCCACTGCTTTCACTGTTTCCCGGAGCCTAATGCCATGAATCTTGTCGTCTTCATTCACGGGCGCCCAAACAATCCGCAGAATGTCCATACCATTTTTCCTCTAAAACCCGCTTAAAAATAAACCGGGGCCAGACCGCCGTAAAAAAAACATGGCCGACCTCCGGCGTCCTGCCATCCACATCTTTTTATTGGGGTGGATATACATAAGTTGTATGGATTATTTCTACCTCGACATCGAAACCGTTCCGAATGATAAAGAGTTGTATCTTTCCCTTCCCGAGGAAGGGCGGAAAAAACTCTTGAACCCCATTGACTCACATATTGTAGCGATTGGCGTGAAGAAGAGTGGGGGTGAGTCTCAGATTCTTTTTAGTGCGGATGAGAAGGCCATTCTCACGGGTTTTTGGTCCATTTTATCCATTGCCAAGCAGTCCAACATTCTTTTTCGTTTGGTGGGGTTTAATGTCAAGGATTTTGATTTGCCCTTCCTGGTTACGCGTAGTTTTTTGTGCGGCGTGAAGATTCAGCCCTTCATTCTCAAGGATGTGGTGGATGTGCGGGAACAATTATCCGCGTTCAAGTACGGTCCCACACGTGGAAAGTTGAAGGAGTATGCGTCCCTCATCGGTACCCCTATTTTAGAGGACATGGATGGCTCTCAAGTTGCGGAGCGATATTGGAAGGGAGAGCATGATAAGATACAGGAATATTTGAAGAAAGATTTGGAATTGACCGAAGTGTTACACCAGCGTATGATTGATTTGCGTATATCGGAAATTGCGCGGTGGTGAAAATTTAACATCTCCTATATAGAATTTCCGGAACCATTGGAGGAATGGCCTCGTATGGAATAAAAGTGAGTGTAACGTATTATTTTCATGCAGAACCGTTCCATTATTTTCATTGATGGGAGCAATCTTTTCCTGGGTTGGCGATCCTATTGTAAGCGGAAAAAGTTTATGGATACAAAAGGAAAGGTAAGCAAGAAAATCAGTTACCAACGTTTAATTGACCTCTTGAAAGAAGACACGGAACTCATTCGTCCATATTATTTTGACGCGATCAAAGACCCTCCCGAACCCTTTAAACTCAATTTTTTGGATAGATTGCGCGATATGGGGATCAATGTTGAAACGAAACTCCTGAAAAGCGGTACTCGTTTTTGCCCAGTATGTAAAACATCTCGAATAATTGAATTTCAGAAGGGGGTAGACGTTTCGTTGGCAACCCACCTCATGCATTTGGCCTTTGAAGATGCCTATGATATCGGAATTATTCTGAGTGGGGATGCGGATTATTGCACAGCCGTCGAATACATCAAACGCAAAGGAAAACGAATATGGGTCGTTTGTTTCAGGGATTCCTTATGTGAACTACGGGGCACTGAAGTGCCCCGCGTCTCGTTCAATACTTTAGTAGGGTTGTTTGCTGGTTGACGGGCTCGATAGATTGCTC
>JAGVNS010000063.1 GCA_020053155.1 Nitrososphaerota archaeon | reverse complement strand
TCGCGGTGGGATTGTTTTTCGCGCTGCTGTTCTAGCAAGCCCCCCACTCATTAAGGATAAATACGTTCCCGGCTATTATTTTCAGATGCCGTCCTCTTCTTTTCCCATTTTTAGTGGAAATTCAACGGCGCGTCTTCGAAAAATTGTATCATGGTCATGGCGCATTCTTCGAAAAGTGGATTGGGATGCCGAAACCATCCGCACACGCGCTTTTCGCCAAACTCCAATAGAACTCGTTCAATCTCGCGAGGTATTTTACATGAATCCCCGCAGTCTACAATCCGTTGTTTGTCTAGAAGCATTGAAAGCAAACGGGTATCGACCGAACATGGTTATTCAAGTCGAAAAAATACCCCACGGAATCCAACCCCACTTTGTGATAGAGGTATTGGTGGGGAAAAAACCATACCACATCAATTTTCGCACGTTCAACGTGACCATCCAACCGGGAGAATACTTCCCCGTCCCAATCACTTTGGGCAATGAAATAAAATCCGTTTTTCGCATTCCGAGAAACCATTTCTCGGCCCAGAAACCTGTTTTGCAGTTGTTAGTGACGCATCGCGATGCCATTGAGGGAAGGGGTTACCATTTTTCTGAGCATATTCAACGGTTGGTGGCAGCGGCTACTCCTAAAAGTTTTGAGCGTTTTCAACGGGAGCAGGCTGCCAAAAGAGGATTGCCCAGAGTGTCATTCCAGAGGCATAGTAAAAGTAAAAAGGTGCGTCATCAATCCAAGTAATCTCATCTTTTTCGTTCAACGCTCCATCGTTCCCGCACTTTTTCAGGGTTCCAATACCACGAGGGATCGAAATGGGGATTAAACTTGAACACATTCAACTCGCGCCAATGCATTTGAGGATTCAAAAGATGGGGAATTGTTTTCTGAACCACTTCTTCAGGCGTCAGCCAGTTTTGCATATCCTGCAAGCTGCGTGCACAACTCACATGATTTGATTTTACCGTGCTGAGTTTTACCATAATCCCAAACACTTCCATGTCTGAGTGGCGCGCCATTTCCATTTGTGCAACGGTTGAAAGTTGATTCTTTGATTTGGTGAAGGAAGGCCAGAAAGGGGTAGGAAAATCGCTTGACATGCTACCAAAGAGACAAAAGTGAAGTGTTTTTTTCTTTCTTCCTTGACGAATCCGTTTGGAAAGAGGCTCTATGACATTAATAAACGTGCTCACGTTGGCGTGGAATACCTCATCATCCACTCCGTCTCCATCCATATCCCTTTCAGGCGGTACCCCTTTGGGTTCAAACCGGAACTTTCCAACTGAATGAATCCAAACAATCTGATTAAATGAATCCACATCCACGTCTGAAAAAAAATCACGGGTGGCTTTTTTATCCATTAAATCAAGCGAAACAAATACTGTTGATGGAATAGCCGTCAAAGGGGGCTGGCGCGAAATACCAATGCATGTCGTGTTTGCAGAAAGAGCGCGCAAGAATGCTGTTCCGATGTCTGAACTAGCACCCGTGACGAGGGTAAGAATGGCGGGTAAACTGTTTGTTGCACGCACAGGGATGTCTCCTTTACTGTCTTGGTTTTATCCGCTTGCAAAAAGAGCGCCTTATGGAATTGAAACGTAAAAAAGGCGTAAAAACTTCCGTTTCTGCGGAGCGTATTCAAAAAAAGGGTGTTCATTTTGGGAGACTTGGGCTATTGATTTCCAAATCTCCCAACATATAAGTAAGAATCAAAAAAGTGGGCAATCCAAATCAAGAGAGCGGATGCCTGAATCAGGACCTGAAATTCGTGTTCACGCATGGATGACATGAACCATTTTTACGTCCATTCTGCTTAAAAGCAGGGGACTGCAACCCTTACCCGTGTTATTGCACCAAAAGTCCCAGATTGATTTCAGCGCTGTTATTCCAGTGTCACTTTGCTTCAATTGCCGTTTTCTCTTCAGTATCCCAGCTTGTACGAATCCCTTTTCCAAAGGAAGCCCCCGCGGAGAAAAAGAGGTCAGCGAGGGAGAATTCTTTTTCAATAAAGGGAATCAAGTGGGGTTCTCCTTCTATTTCTCCCATCTTCCCTGCTTTTTGGATGGCCTGCTCGCGCGTTCCCGTTTCATCGACCAACCCAATTTCCAATGCTTGTTTTCCTGATAAAATGCGCCCATCAAGAACAGCGTCGAATTTAGGTGCATCCAGTTTTTCTCCCCGAAACTCTTTCACATCGCTCACAAACGATTCAAACGCCTGGTTGACCAGGACTTGGAACACTTGCTTCTCTTCATCGGTCAGCTCATTGAATGGGGAACCTATCCCTTTCAGTTTGCCCGTGGTAATATCCTCCATCTTTATTCCCAATTTATCCATCAGTTCTTTTACGTTGGGCTGGCGGGAAATGACTCCGATGCTTCCCGTAATGGAATCCGAGTCTGCCATCACGTAATCGGAGGCGGAAGCGATGTAGTATGCCCCGCTTGCACCCAATTCACCAATCCAACTCACGGCGGGTTTTTCCATTTTCCGTATTCTGGAAACGATTTGTTTGCTCGAAACTACGCTTCCTCCCGGACTGTCGATGTCCAAAAATACCACGCTTACGGATGAATCGTTTTCGGCGGCATCCAGTGCGGCAATCACGTTCAAATAGCCCGTGCTGCCATTTCCGCTTTGGGGGCTTATTTCTCCCTGAATGGGAATCCAGGCCACGTTTCCACCGCCCACGAAAAACCCATTGCTTTTGCCTGGGGAAGAGGAAACTCCCGCAAACAAAAAGCTCACGATGTAAACCACCAACAGCACGGCCATTCCCAATGCGAGCCAGTCCCGTAATCCCCGCTCGCGCGATTTTCGCATGGGGTGGGGAGAAGGGCTCTTTTCCTCTTCCTCCCATGGCGTGAGGTGGGGGTCTTTCTCTTCCCCCGCCTTTTCATTTTCGCTTCCTTTTCCCAGAACCATGATACATACCCGCGTATGAAACAGTACGTTGACCCAATCCCTTTTAATGATGGAGTCTTTTGATACATTTCGTATATGGGGGAAATTTGGATTCCATTGGTGTTCACCGCGCTACCATTGTATGTTGCCAATGCGTCCGCGGTTGTTTTTGGGGGAAAAACACCTGTTGATTTCAATCGATTGTGGCCGGATGGAAAACCCATTTTTGGAAAAGGAAAAACATGGAAAGGGGTTGCCATGGGAACCCTCATTGGAACATTTTCAGGTGGTCTCGCGCTCTATTTTTTTCCGTTGCTTGCAAACCAGGTTTCATCTTTCTATTTGCTGTACGCGTTTCTCCTTTCCGCAGGTGCGCTCATGGGAGACCTCCTTGGGAGTTTCATCAAACGCCGCGTCGGGCTGAATCGAGGGCAGCCGGCTCACTTTTTGGACCAACTTGATTTCGTGATTGGGGGATTGGGGTTGAGCCTCTTAGTGGTCCCCCCCACTTGGACGGTTTTCTTTCTCCTCATTATGGTAACCCCCTTCATGCACATGGCATTCAACCGCTTCGCTTACCTTTTAGGGCTCAAGAGCGTGCCCTGGTAGCCGCATGAAACCAGCGCGTTCATCCGGGTTGCCTGGTTTTATCCAAACCCCCCCAATCATCGTTTCTTTCCTTGTTCGATTCTTCCTCATTTTCATAGGAGTTGAGCTGGCCCTGGCTATTTTTCCCTTGTATGCGTACCAATCAGGACTCACCGAATCGTTGGGAAGGGTGTTTTCCCTTCCCGTGAATGGAACGTTTCTCTTTTTCCAGGATGGGACGGTGTTTGAAATAAGCGCATTCTGCACAGGCTTTACGAGTGCGGCTCTTTTTGCCGGGTTGTTGTATGGTTTTTCGTCCATTCCCAAAAACAAAACGAAATATTTGATTGAAGGGACCGTTCTCTTGCTGTTGCTTAACTACATTCGTTTACTGGTTATCATTTGGGTTGGACAGACGGTTTCCATTAGTGCTGCGTATTGGGCGCATGCCCTTTCCTGGTTTGTCCTGAGTGGAATAGCGTTTGGCGCATGGTTGCTTATCCTCCGCCGCGAAACGGGTGGTACGACCCTGCAGGAGTTGGGCAGGCGGTTGATGCAGGTTCCGCGCTAGTGAGCGGG
>JAGVNS010000027.1 GCA_020053155.1 Nitrososphaerota archaeon | reverse complement strand
TTCAAGCCGAAATAAACATTGGAACCGCGGGACACGTGGACCATGGCAAGTGTATAGCACTGGATGAGCCCGTTCTATTGAACAATGATTTTTCGGACGGATCAACTCTTTTACAAAAAACGATTGATTTGATCACACCCGAAATTATTTCTGAGAGTGAACGGTCGTTCGATATTCCAAACTTTCGTGTTTTTTCTTTAGATCCAAAATTTGAACTCGTTTCTGTTCCCGCGAAGTTGTTTGTGCAAAACTATTCCGGGCCTATGATTGATGTTCACACCAAAGATGGAAAGCGAATCAAGGTGAGTCCTGAACACCCTTTGTTGATGCACACTGGAAATGAAATTCAATGGCGAAAAGCGAAGGATTTGCGCGTCGGAGATTATGTTGGGGCACTAAAAAAGCTGCCAGAATCTCCAGTAGTCAAGGATCCCCACCCAAACTGGAAAGAAGGTCTAAGCAAAAGCTGTTGGGTGGTGAAGCATGAAGATGCTGTGCGGCTTTCCAAAAAAACAAACAATTTTAGAAACTTTGAGAACTTGACAACAGATGAATTAAACTCAATTCGTATTTTGTATCGAAAGTCGTTTCGTGAATTTGAAAAAGAGTGTGGCTCCTTTCATAAGAGTCTAGCTTCTCAAATAAAGAAGGGGTCTCTATCCACTTCTTGTCATAAAAGAATAGTGGCTTATTTCACATCAGGTATTCCAGCTATGCCAATTGGAACTCTAATAAACTTGAAAAACAAATCGCACAGTTTCGTTGAAATTAATGATAGTGGAGTGTCAAGCGACATACTTCGATTTTTAGCGCTTATTGTCTCGGAATCTAACATTGGGGAGACCAAGATTCAATTTGCTCAAGACAAAAATATTTTGCTTGATCAGTATTACCGCATTTGCAAAGAAAAGTTCAACTTAACCCCGTCCATTTATGGAAACTTTGATCATAAAATATCAAATAAAGCATGGATTGAATTTCTGAAGGCGCGTTATGGGATTATTCCTGGAAACTCACGGAAATCGGGAATTCCTTCATGGATTTTTTCTTTACCAAATGATAAGCTAGCCATCTTCTTACGAACTTTCTTTTCAGCAGAGGCTAACGTCAATTCCAGGGTCAGCCAGATCGCGTTAATCCAGGCGAATAAGCGCAGCATACAACTGATTGGGTATTCCCTGAAGAAATTCGGCATTTTGCATTCAATACACCCCGTCCAGAAATGTGCCACAAACACCGTTGCGAAGATTAAGCGCGAATATTGGCAGCTTATTATTTCTGGACAAATAAACCTTAAACAGTATCGGCAGTTTATCGGTTTTGACTTGGAATATAAGCAAAAAGCATTAGACAAACTTTGCCTAAAGAAAGGAATAGGGAAGAAAACCGATCGAATGATTCCAGTTAATTATCAATTGCTTTCTAAATTGGTTGAGGCACTTGGTCTAAAGAAAAGGACATTTTCAGAAAGAACATTGTCGTTAAAAGACCAGGAATGGTTTTTTGCTTATCAAGATTGTCGTTCAAAAATGCTGTTAGCGAAGAAAAACTATCAATCATTTTACCTTTTTTTGAAAATCGTCTAAACGAAATGAAAAATGACATCGATTCCCTTCCTTCCAAAGAAATCCTTTCTAAATGGGCCATTTCTTTTGATGATCTCGCTTCACACATTGGTAAATCGCGTAAAGTCATTATGACTTATTTTAAGAAACAAACAGCAATAAAGGATTATTCTTATACCGCAGAAATACACCGATCCTTTTATTCCATCCTTCAAAGCCGCCTAAAAAGAGCAAAACTGCTTTTTGAACAACTCAGCGCAAATTCCCCTTCTACCATAGAATGGTGTAAAGTCGTTCATGTAAATTTAGTTGATTATGCCGGTGCAATTATTGACTTACAGGTTCCCGGCTACCATAATTTCGCAGCCGGAACAGGGGCACTCATTTCGCATAACACGTCTCTCACAAAAGCCTTATCGGGAAAATGGACTGATACGCACTCGGAAGAATTGAAGCGCGGAATCTCCATTCGTTTAGGGTATGCAGATGCAACGTTCTACGAATACCCTGGGAAAGAGAGCCCGGAAAATTATGGAGTCCTTCCAGAGAAAGATGGGGTGAAAGGAAAGGTTTTGCGCAAAGTTTCATTCATTGATGCGCCAGGGCATGAAACGCTCATGACCACCATGCTTTCAGGTGCCACGCTCCTGAACGGCGCATTGTTGGTTATTGCCGCCAATGAACCGTGCCCCCAACCGCGCACAGCCGAGCATTTAATGGCATTGCAGATTGCAGGAATAAAAAATCTGATTGTAGTGCAGAACAAAGTGGATTTGGTGGAAAAGAAACGCGCCCTTGAATCCCACGTGGAAATCAAAAAGTTTCTCAAAGACCACGGGTATGAGACCGCCCCCATTGTTCCCGTCTCTGCCAATTTCAATGCCAACATTGATTTGCTCATACATCTCATTCAAACCCACATCCCCACACCCACGCACGACATTACCATGCCCGTGAAGATGTATGTTTCGCGCAGCTTTGACGTAAACAAGCCCGGTACGGCAATTGAAAAGATAAAAGGGGGCGTGTTGGGCGGGAGTATCATTCAAGGCACGCTCGCTACCGGGCAACGAGTAGAAGTCACGCCAGGCTGGGATGGAGTGCCATTTATTATCGATATTTTCTCGCTTAACATCGCAGAAGGGTCCATTCCCCATGCACTTCCGGGTGGACTCATTGCGGTGGGAACCAAACTTGACCCGGGAATCACCAGCATGGACAAACTCAAAGGGCAAATCATCTGCGCCCCGGGGAGTTTACCCAAACCCACGGACCGTTTTTGGATGGAATGGAACGAGCTCCCGCGCTTGCTAGGAGAAAAACTCCCCTTTCCCCACATGAAAGAACTCATGGTGTTCACCATCGGAACCAACACGCTTGTAGGAGAGGTGTTTGCAGTAAAGAAAAACCAGCTTGACATTCAGTTGAAAGGAAAAATGACGATTGAGAAGGGGCAAAAAGTTGCCATCTCCCGCCGTGACAAAGCCGCGTGGAGATTAGCCGGGTGGGGAGAAATAAAATAGTTTGAAATAAAAAAAAAGAGAAAGAGGGGATAAATTTCCCCCCCATTTACTATTATATTTAACTCATTCCACCCGACGCAGCAGCGGCCGCGGTGATGAGCCCGATTAAAAGGGCTCCAAAAATCATTCCAATGAGAACGATTAGTAGAATCACCGGGATGATGAACGCCAACAGCGCCTTGAATTTTCCCATGTTGTGTGCCACCGAAATGAGCGTTACTCCCAAGTAAATGGAGTAGAAGAACCACACGATCTGAAGCAGCCACCCAAGGAATGGAATGATTCCCAGGATTCCAACAATGACGCTTGCAACCAACGTGGGCCAAATGAGGCGGGATCCCAGATAGTACGTCGGCTCAAACGTGCCCGTTCCACCCAGTGCTTGTGCAACTACTGAAATGACAAAGTACCAAATGTACGAAAACACGACTGTGAAAATAGCATTGAGAATAGGTACTAAGATGACCGCCAACAATCCCAACCCAAAAAAGAATCCGAGGAGGGGAATACTATTCAATGTGGTGCCCAATGCCCCGCCCACAGCGACTCCAATAATGGCGATAAAAATTCCAACAATCAATCCAAAAATTGCCCCGTAAATGGCAAACGTCTTATGTGCCTCACTCACACTTGCTTTCTTTTTCTCCGCCGCCATCGTCTCGTCAGGGTGAATAATAATATCAAAGAATCCCATTTCATCTCCTCCTGGAATGGTACCTATTTCCCTCATGGATCCTTGTCCTATTTAAACAAAGTGAGTCTACGGTGTATTGAACACGATAGGTGATATAAATAACGGAAAAAACGGTTGCACTCGACACAAACATTTTGCTGGACATCACGCGTCTCAAAATTCGGGTACTCGAACAAATTCCCGAGTTAGTGGGGGGGTGTATCATTGTCATTCCCATCCAAGTGAAACACGAATTGGAAACATTGGCCGCCGAGAGAGGAAAGACAGGTATTGCTGCGCGGGTGGCATTAGAAGTGTTGCAAAAAAATCACATCCGAATCGTCTCCGCCACCGCTCAAAATGGGGACCAAGCCCTGCAAGAATTATCCAAAAAAGGGTACATCATTGCTACGAACGACAAGGCCCTGAGACAAAGCCTTAAAAACGCTCCCCAGCGGGCTATTGTAGTGCGCCAATCCAAGTATTTGGCTTGGCAATGAGTGCACCATTCTTCACCTATCCTGCAGGGCCTTTCATGTATACCTTAGTCAAAATCCGAGATACCATCCGCGTTCCCCCAGTCAAATTTTCGAGCGATTTGAACCAGTCTATCCTGAGCATGGTGCGGGGAGATTTTGAAGGACTTGTAGACGCGGAGTTGGGCGTCATCATCGCCGTGACGGATGCCAAACGGAAAGGGGAAGGAAAAATCGTTCCCGGGGACGCGTCCGCCTATTTTGATTCCGAAATAACCCTACTCACGTACAAGCCGGTAGTGAATGAAGTTGTGGAGGGCATTGTCTCCGAAGCCACTGAGTTCGGAGCATTCGTAAAGACGGGGCCCATTGAAGGTCTCGTTCACGTTTCGCAAATCGCGGACGATTTCATTTCGTACGACGCCAAAATTCCAGGGTTCGTGGGAAGGGACAGCAAGCGCACCCTCAAGATAGGGGACACGGTTACCGCCAAAGTCGTGAGCGTCTCCATGAAGAGTACGATTCCAGACTCCAAAATAGGACTGACAATGCGTCAGCCCGGCCTGGGGAAAAAAGAGTGGAGCAAAATAAAGAAAACCCTGCGCACTGAAAAGAAAAACAAGGCCCCGCCCAAAGGGGGGGATGTGGCATGAAGGAAAAAGCCTGCCGAAGCTGTCACAAGCTTTCCGAAGACGTGAAGGAATGCCCCATCTGCAAGAGCACCGACCTCACTACTTTCTGGTCGGGTTTCGTTCTGTTCGTTAATCCTGAAAAAAGCGAAATTGCAAAAAAGATGGGAATAGTAGGGAGCGGAAAATACGCATTGCGGTTAAGCCGGTGAGGGTGGGGGAATGAACATGGAAATTGAGATTGAAGGACGACACAAAAACACTTTTTTTCACCGGGAAGAAGTGAACTTCGAGATATTGAACATCAAGAAAACCCCCTCGCGTGCAGAAGTGCGGAAAGCCCTCGCGGTCCAATTAGGGGCGGGGGAAGAACTCATTGTCGTAGACGAGATTAATCATGAATTTGGAAGTACGTGCGTCGTGGGATTCGCCAAAAGATACGACACGATTGAAGATTTGAAGAAGACGGAACCCATGTACATGCGCGCGCGTCACGGTGAAAAAGACGAAAAGGCGGCCGCACCGACCAAAGGAGAGGGAGCATAACGTATGGCGGGAAAAGAAGCACCGGCCAAAAAGCCAGTGGCCAAAAAGCCAGGAAAATCACGCTTGTATGTAGTGAGCGGGAATGAACTCAAGCGAAGCAAGTGCTCTTGCCCCAAATGCGGTCCCGGAGTGTTTCTCGCTCGACACACGAACAGGGAATCCTGCGGCAATTGCGGCTATTTGGAGTGGAAAAACAAAGCATAAGCACGCGCACGCTCCTTATGTCTCCTTTTCCCATTTTTACCATTCTCTTTCTCGCTTTTTCCATTCTTGTCATATCCCTTACTAAAAAAAAGATTTCGTATTGGATAGGGAAGCGCAAACCCTCTTTCACGGATTGGAAACCCATTCTTTTCATCACGCTCCAACTCTTGATTGTGGGAATGGGGGTGGATTTGATTGCGGCTTATTTTCACGTAAATGATACGCAGGGTGTGGGGGAGGCCGTTGCACAGTTAGCGAGCGCCCCCTTTCTAAGTGTAATTCTATTGGGATTTGGTTCTCTTGCCGAAGAAGTTTTTTTCAGGGGAATTTTACTCGTGGCGGGCGGGCCTTTTCTCAGCTCATTCTTTTTTGCCATTTTTCATTGGGGGTATGACTCACTCATTCAACTGGTTGGGTCGTTTTTGGCCGGACTCATTCTATGCCGGGCCCGCCAACAATATGGGGGAATTTTTCCCTTGGTTGTGAGTCATTTTTTATATAACGTTATCATCGTTTTTTGGGGAAGATAACCCATGTACGCACTTGGTTTCGAATCGACGGCGCATACATTTGGGGTGGGAATCGTAGATGGGAAATGCCGCGTTTTATCCAACGAAAAAGCCTCTTATACGCATCCCGATGCAGGCATCCACCCCCGTCTAGCAGCCGAGCACCATTTTGAGCATGGTTCACGCGTGTTGAAACAGGCGCTTGTCCATGCCAGACTCTCGATGAAGGACATTGACGTTATTTCATTTGCACAGGGCCCGGGATTAGGCCCCTGTTTGCGCGTGGGGGCAATCACCGCACGCTACTTAGGTCTTGTGCACCAAAAACCAGTATTGGGGGTCAACCATTGCGTAGCGCACGTGGAGATAGGGAAAGTCAAGACGGGGGCAAGGGACCCGGTCGTCGTGTACACGTCGGGAGCAAACACGCAAATCATTGCGTACGAAAACGGGAAGTATCGCGTGATGGGGGAAACCCTTGACATGGGCGTGGGAAACGTCCTCGACCAATTCGGGAGAAAGATAGGTCTCGGTTTTCCCGCCGGACCCATTATCGACCGCAACTATTTCAAAGGAAAAAAGATGATCCCCCTCCCCTACTCCGTAAAAGGGATGGACCTGGTTTTTGCCGGCTTATTGACGGAAGCCGAACGGAAAATAGGAAAAGAAGGGACAAACGATTTGTGCTATTCCCTCATGCACACTGCTTTTGCGATGGTGTGCGAGGTCACCGAGCGGGCGCTCGCCCATACGGAAAAAAAAGAAGTGCTCGTTACGGGTGGCGTAGCCGCCTCCAAAGCCCTTTCCCAAATGCTGCAAACGCTATGCGATGAACGGAAGGCCGTTTTGCACGTGGTCCCCAAACCGTATGCCATGGACAACGGTGCCATGATTGCGTGGCAGGGATTGATTGAACACCGCTCAGGGAGAAAACAGGCGTTGGCCGAAACGGGCGTGAATCAGCGCTATCGTACGGATCACGTGGACGTCTTTTGGTAAACCCGCACCACTTTTTTCTTCACGATTCTCGACTTGAACTTTTTAATCACGTATCCGGGAATGCGAACGAGTTTTCCATTCCATCCCCTTGCTGATAGTCTGGCCTTCAGCTCACGAAGGGAGGGTTGTTGATCGTGTCCAAGAGCGATGATGGCCGGTTTAAGTGCAACGGCTTTGGTGAGGATGTTCCCTTTCCCGCCCAACACGGCCCTATCCACCATTTTGAGTGCGGAAACCATCTTCAATCGCGTCTTTTCGTCCAATATCGGCGCATGATGCTTAATTCGTCGCGCGGTTTGATCCCGCGCCACGATCACAACGAGTTCGTCTCCCCATTTTTTTGCGCGCGACAGATAAAATAAATGTCCAGGATGGAGTATATCAAATGTTCCTTGTGCAAGCACGCGCACTTTTTTTTTTGTTTTAGTGCGCCATTTTTGTTTTTTCATGCGTTAAATGATGTAGCAAACCTTTAAATAGCACGAACGGGTGTCCATGAACTATTAACTTCCCCAATGGAGGAAACAAAAAATGGCTGCACGAAGAAAGAGAGCCGTGAAGCGCACGGCTCGCCGAGCTGCGCGTAAAACCACGCGCAAGAAAGCGACCAAACGCCGAAAGCGCAGATAATAGAATACATTTCCCGTTGATTGGCCGCTCCGGTGGCCACTCTATTGGGAGACTTTTTTTTCCCATTTTTTTTTCAGTCGCCGTGCCACCCTATAAGGGCGGGTGCGGCGATGAATCAGGAGCGCGACCCCGACCAAAACGGCAAACGTTGCCACGTTCCAGGGAAAAGGAACCACGTTCCACTCAGGGTCAAGATAAATGGCAATCGCCGCTGCAATGCAGACGGCCAGGATTATCTCCACGATTGCCAATATCACTGAACGCCGGTCCGACGTGAGCGAATTCCACTTGAATCGCAGGAAATCCCGTGCGGATGCCCGAACCCATGTTTCCCATTCTGAAATGGGTTTATGCGGCATTCTGGCAGTCCTCCATGAGATTGGCATCCATGATGTTGCCGCAGAGATCCACTCCATTTCCTTGGATGGCCACGTAGTTCCAGCATGCGTCCCGCGCCGCGTGCGCATCGGTGGTGTTTTCGACTTGTTTCAGGGGCACTTGTTCGCATATCAAGAAGTCCGGTTTTTTCAGGGCGGCTTTTCCATAACAGAGCCCCTTTTGGGTTTGGGCAGGGATTTGCTGGCAGGGCTCTACACTTCCCGTCGCTGCCGCCACCTGCGTCAAGCAATCGTATCGAATCAATGGATTAGTGGAACTTATTTTGAGGCAGTACGGCCACTCATTCAATGCAGTGGCAATCGTCAGGACGCACGCATCCTTGGTGGTTTTGGTAACCACCTTATCGCATGCTTCCTTGTCATCCAGCGCCATGGAGATGGTGGAATAGCATTCATCTTTGACGATTACGTCGGCAATGAGCGGGCAAAGGGCGGAATCGGAAAGCGATGCCGCAATGTCTAATATGCACTGGTTTCGCGTCGCGGCTTTTGCAATCGTTTGGCACGTATTTACATCCTGAGCGGCTGCCGCGGCTTGCCCGAGACACGAATCATGGAGGGAATTCCCGTCAATGAGCGCGCATGCTTCAGGAGACGGTTTTCCTATTCCAACTGCATTGAAACACGCGTCCTTGGTAGAGGTCGCTCCGATGTCCATGCAGAGCGTGTAATCCAGACTCGCTTCCGCAACCCCCGCATAGCATGCGTCCCGATAGTTCGTTTGATTGGTTACAATCTGAAGCGTGCCACAAACTCCAGCATCTTTAGCCTTTATGGCTACATTCAGTATACACTCGGCCTTTGGCACCCCCGCCAGGATGTCGCAGGACGCCGCACTTCCCCCGCCTTGGGCAATGGCGGACAAGCAAGACCCTTTTTTAGAGGAATCCAAAATAGAATCGCAGATGAGTGAGTCCCCCACTGAAACGGCCACGGCCTTATAGCAGTCCTCCTTCTTCGCTTGGCCGATTATCTTTCCGCAAAGGCCTGTTTGCTTATTTGTGGTGGCGGTAGAATAATAGCACGAATCGGCAGACTCTACCGTTCCAAATCCAGAACACACGTTCGTATTTTCCGTCGCCTCTTTCACTTGTACGATGCACGCGGCCTTTACGGCAGGGATTTGGATGCTCGCGCATGTGGGTTCATTCACTTGCGCCACTGCCACGCTCAGCAAGCAGGACTCCCTGCCCGTCTGGTCTCCTATTTCAAGGCACGCGGAAGCATCGCCCGCCAGAGGCGCCACCAGGATGTAGCAGGATTCCTTGATGTCGCTCGACGTGATGAGCTGGCAGAGCCCGGCCTTTTGGGTGGCTTGGGCGACATCCATCATACATGCATCTTTTTCCCCCCCCGACAGGTAACATAATGTCTCATTCTTAGAAACACGGGCGGCGTGGCGGTAACAAAGGTCTTTCACGCTCGTAAGCGGGATGGGTTCGCACCCCTTTCCATTGTCCAAGAATCCAGGATTTTGATTCACGCACCCTTTTTGTTTGTCAAAATCACCTATTTGAAGGCAGATGAATCCATTTTTGGATGCATTAGCAACTCCTTCAAAACAATTATCCCGCGCCTCGATTTGAGACACTTTCAGACAAAGCGTAGTGTTTTTTTCTTTTATGGCCTGGTCCAGGTAACAGCTATCCCGCGACCCCCCATCCGTAAACGAATCACACGATACTTCATTTGGGACATTGGTCGGGTCCACGAATATTTGATCGAGGCACCCCGAAAGAAAAATAAAAAGAAAAAAGACCACCATGCCGTAAAATTTCATCACGAACCAACCGCGCGAGGCTATATAAAATTAGGCAGCCCACGCGAGGGCAAGCGACCACACGACACGGGTTAAAAGCGTCAAATTGACCAAGAAAGCGAAGCCAGAAACGATTCCTGCCACGGGCCAAAGTCCGAAATACACGCCCGACTTTGCTAGCTTTTTTGGCCAGGAAGCAGACCCTCTCCATAACTGCCCCAGTCTCAGGGAAATAGTCATAGGAATGTTTGCCACATCCTGGTGGGAAGGGATGGAGTGGAAAGCGATGGAAAATCCAAGCCAAAACAGGGCAATGGAAAGAATGGGGGATTGCTCCCATGCACTTTTACTGATGGAAAATAAAAGAATGGAGAAAAAAGATCCCACTATCAATGGAGCGAACCCAATGAGGAGGCTATTCCGCACGCTGCTCTGCTCATGCACCACCATCCCCGAATGGGGGCGCACTTCAACGCGATGAATGGGAACGTTTCCCAGCACACACGCGACCGCGTGCGAGAGTTCATGCACCCACACGCCCGGGAAAAAAAAATCAATTCCCGTCATCGGGGTGCCTTCTCCTCGAAACGGGGGCTGCACCCCATTCTAAACCTACGGCGCGGTCAATCTCGTGTGCCGTCTCTTCCATCCGGTCAAAAATCCGTTTAATATCCTCTTCCACTTCCTGGATGGTGCGCACCATGCTCCGTGAGCGGGCAAAATAGTCCCTTCCCTGTTTTACAACCAATCCCGAGGCTTGCAAATTATTCAAGTGATGAATGACGGCGCCGCGAGAGAGTTTAATCCTCGTAGAGAGCGTTGTAGAGGAAATTCCCTTTCCTTTCTCGGTCGCCTTTACCACTTCCTTGAAAATGTCCACAACCGCCTTGTCCTTGTTCACTGGACTCAACCCTAACGATTGGCAAATCCATTCGATTTCACGCTCAGTATTCCGTTCAAATGGTCGTTCTATGTTTCGAATGACGATGCGAAAGGATGCCTGTCGAATCGTGGGGGGCATGTATGGGGTTTCAGTTCGAATACCCTTAAAAACACATTGATTAGAAAAGCATACAACTGTCTAAAAAAATTAGACAAAATGGGGTGTTTTGTATGTCCAGGGCCTATCACGTGGGAAAAATAGATCAGCTTTTTACCAAAAGGGATTCTCTCGGAGCATCCGACGTCTCCGTTCAAGCCCTCTTGGAGATGTGGGATGAAGGAATCATGGTCGTGGATGTGCACCCTTCCCTGGCAGAGAAAGCGGCCACAGGACAATTTGTCTTGGTCGAGTATGACGTGCAAGGCCCCCAAATCGTCCAAAACACCGTCACGAAGCTGCTCGATTCAAAGATTGGCGATTCAGCGTGGAAGCGGATGAAGCAGTTCCATGAAAAAAGAAAGAAGGCCATGGCCGCGGCGCAGGGAATTGAATCTCCTACCGGGTTTCCCGATGCACGAATGGTTCGTTAACAGGTGAATCATATGTCTGAAGCAAAGCAAACAGAGCAAGACAAAACAGAAACCCCCGACGAGGAAAAAGTGCGCGTGCTTACGCAAACGTTACAACGCGTGCAAGCGGACTTTGAAAATTACCGCAAACGCACACAAAATGAATTTACGCAGCACTATTTGCGGGGGAAAGCCTCCGCGCTAAAGGAAATGCTGGCATTTGTGGATACACTCGACGCCGCGGTTTCTCATGCCGACGCAGCCCATCAAACGGATTTAGGAAACGTACGAAAACAATTCCTCCAAATCCTCTCTCAAAATGGGGTAAAGGCCATTTTGCCGCTGGGAAAAACATTCGACCCGTTCACAAGCGAGTGCGTGATGCAGGAAAGCGACCAGACCAAAAATGAGGATGTGGTGGTAGAGGAGTTTCAGAAAGGATATTTTTTTCATGATGAGGTGTTGCGACCCGCGAAAGTGAAAGTAAATAAAAAAATAGAAAATGAGGAAAAAAAGAACAATCAACCATTACCAATGGAAGGGGGAAAACAATATGAGTAAAGTTCTGGGAATAGATTTGGGGACGACGAACTCTGCAGCGTCGATTTTAGAAGGCGGAAGACCGCGTATTATTCCTTCGGCAGAAGGGAGTACATTGTATGGAAAAGCATTTCCGAGTGTTGTAGGTTTCACCAAGGATGGCCAAGTGTTAGTTGGAGAACCTGCCAAGAGACAAGCAGTTTCTAATCCCGAAGGGACTATTTTTTCCGCCAAGCGAAAAATGGGAACTAATCACGTATACAAAATAAACGGAAAAGAATACACGCCCCCCCAAATTTCAGCATTTATTTTGCAAAAAATAAAAAAGGATGCCGAATCGTTTCTAGGAGAGAAAGTAGATAAGGCCGTCATCACGGTGCCGGCATACTTTGATGACAACCAACGACAAGCCACCAAGGACGCGGGAAAAATCGCCGGACTGGATGTCATCCGCATCGTAAACGAGCCCACGGCTGCCAGTTTGGCGTATGGATTGGACAAAAAAGGGGCCGAACAAAAAATACTCGTGTTTGATTTGGGAGGGGGAACGCTCGACGTTACAGTAATGGAGTTTGGCGATGGGGTGTTTGAAGTAAAATCCACGAGCGGAGACACACAGTTGGGGGGCACGGACATGGATGTCCTCATCGTCGACTGGATTGTGAAAGAATTCAAGCGCACGGATGGAGTGGACGTAAGCAAGGATAAAGTGGCTATGCAGCGCGTGCGCGAAGCGGCGGAGAAGGCCAAGATAGAGCTTTCAACCACGCTCGAAACGGAAATCAACCTTCCTTACATCACGGCAGACCAAACAGGGCCCAAGCACATGCTGCTCAAATTCAACCGTGCCAAGCTGGAAGAACTCATTGCCCCCATCGTCAAGCGCTGCGAAAAGCCCGTGAATCAAGCGATGGCGGACGCCAAAATCGTTCCGGCGGACATTTCACGGGTCATTTTAGTAGGGGGCCCTACACGCATGCCCATCGTCCAAAAATTCGTGGAGCGCATTTTGGGGACGAAAACAGAACATGGAGTAGACCCCATGGAATGCGTAGCCATGGGTGCGGCCGTGCAGGCCGGCGTGCTAAGTGGAGAAATAAAGGACGTGCTCTTGCTGGATGTTACTCCCTTAAGCTTGGGAATTGAAACCCTTGGGGGAGTCATGACCAAGTTAGTTGAGCGTAACACGACCATTCCCCACAAAAAAAGCCAAATCTTTTCAACCGCGGCGGACAGTCAACCTGCGGTGGAAATAAAGGTCTTTCAGGGGGAAAGGGCCATGGCGATAGACAACAAGCTTTTGGGGACGTTCGTGTTGCAGGGAATTCCTCCCGCCCCGCGAGGCGTGCCGCAGGTTGAAGTCGCGTTTGATTTGGATGCAAATGGAATCATGCACGTGAGCGCAAAAGACATGGGGACGGGAAAAGAACAACGGATTCAAATAATCGCCGCGAGCAAGCTCGACGAGAAAGAAGTGGAAAAGATGAGGAAACAAGCCGAAGAGTTTGCGGATACCGACAAAAAGAGGAAAGAAGAAGTGGAAGTGGTGAATCAGGCCGATTCAACCGCCTACCAGACCGAAAAAATGCTGGAAGAGATGAAGGAAAAGATTTCTCCCGCGACCAAAACAAAAATCGAGACTGGTTTGAAAGAATTGAAAGAGTTGCTGGGACAGGAACCCAAGCCCATCGGCAAACTCAAATCCGCATTGGACCAATTCAACAAGGATTTGATGGCTATCGGGCAGGAAATCTACCAAAAAACAAGCCCCCCATCTGCTGGTGGGCAGGCGACCGATGAAGGAGGGAATGATGAAAATAAAGCCGACGATGCCGTGGATGCCGAATACAAAGTCCACGATGACAAAGAAAAAGGGAAAGAATAGCGCGTTAGATGGGGGGATTGACCGCCCCTACGAGGCGGCCTAGAACCCTTCTTTAATTCTAACCCTCCTTTACACGAGGAGTATCTGCGTGGGAAAAAACAAACATGGCCAACAAAAAAGACTATTACGCTGTTTTGGGAATTTCCCGTTCTGCCCCAGAGGCGGAAATAAAAGTGGCATACAAAAAACTCGCCAAACAATGGCACCCGGACGTGAACAAGAGCCCGCATGCCACGGAAAGATTCAAGGAAATAAGCGAGGCATACTTGGTCTTGTCCAACGCGCAAAAAAGACAAACATACGACCAATTCGGCAGCGATGCGGCGAATCAAGGATTTTCAGGATTTGGTCAGGGATCCGGGGGAATGTCTGGGTTTGACTTTTCCGATTTTTTCGGGGGCAGTCAAGGAGGTTTCTCCGGAATGGACGATTTCATCCGCCAAGCGTTCGGGGGAGAATTCTATTCGGAGAATGCACGCTCACGAGCCAAACCGTTGCACGTCCGTGTGGATGTGGAATTGGAATTCGAAGAAGCCGCATTCGGGGCCACTAAAACCATTCATGTCACGCATCAAGGAGAATGCGACAAATGCGGGGGCAGTGGAAGCGTCAGCGGAAAAAAACAGGCGTGTACGAACTGCAAAGGACGGGGAATGGAAACCCACACCCAACGGACGCCGTTCGGATTGTTTCAGACCACGGCCATTTGTTCCCATTGCCAAGGGAAAGGGGAGATGCTCACCGACCCGTGCAAAACCTGCCACGGAAACGGAAGCGTGCAAAAAACGAGCATGATAGAGGTTGCCATCCCCGGGGGGGTGGATACCGGCAACCACCTTCGCGTTCCCAAACAGGGAAATTTTTCCGATGGAAAAAAAGGGGACGTGTATGTGGTCTTGCACGTGAAACCCCACCCTCTCTTCAAGCGGGATGGGGAAGACGTGTACATGGAGAAAACCATCCCGTACCCAGATGCAGTATTAGGGGGGGAAGTAGAGGTTCCCATTCTGGGAAACAAGACCGCCACGCTGACCATTCCTCCCGGGACCAAACCAGGGGCCATTTTTCGCTTGAAAGGGAAAGGAATCAAAGTCCTAAATGAAAGCGCGTACGGGGACGAATACGTGAAAGTTGAAATTGAGGTTCCCGGAAAGCTCTCCAATGAAGAAAAAGAACTCCTGGAACAATTGCGTTCACTTGAAACAAAAGAAGGAAAAGAACTCCCAAAGTCAAAAAAGAAAGGATTTTTGGGATTTAATTGACTTTTTTCATTTGTTCCCATTGAAGGTTTTAATCCCTTTGCTTATGCAGTCCTATCATGCCCCCCCTCGATGCCAAGCACTGGGAGAAAGCCTCCGAAGCCCCCATTTTGGAGAAATGGAAAAAGGAAAAGACGTATGCGTTTGAGGAAAAAACCCAAAAGAAGCCCGTCTTTTCCATTGACACGCCACCCCCTTACATCAATGCGCCCATTCACATGGGTCACCTCTCCACGTATGCCATCATGGATATGTTTGCGCGCTACAAACGCATGAACGGGTTTCGCGTCCTTTTCCCATTAGGAATGGACCGGAATGGGTTGCCCATTGAAACGGCCGCAGAGAAAAAGTTCAAAGTGCGGTTGCATGAGGTTGAGCGTGAAAAGTTTCTCGAAATGTGCAAAACGGTGCTTAATGAGAGCAGCGTCCTCTCCCTTGACTCTTTTTTCCGTGCGGGAATCAGCTTCAACTCCTGGGAAGTGGGGGAAAAGCCGGGGGACATGTACGAGACGGATAGCCTGGAATACCGCACCCTCACGCAGGACACGTTCATTGACTTGTGGAACAAGGGATTGGTGTATGAGGATTCGCGTCTCAATAATTATTGCCCGGGGTGCCGAACCACGTTAAGCGATTCGGAAATCATTCGCGGGGAAAAAGAAACGTTTCTCAATGAGGTCATTTTCATCGAAACAAGCAAAAAAGAAAAAGTAGTCATTGCCACGACTCGGCCGGAGCTTTTGTGCACGGCCGCCATGATTATTTTCAATCCCTCCGATAAGCGCTACACTCATTTGGAAGGGAAAAAGGCCCGCGTTCCAATATATGATATTGAAGTTCCCATCATTTCGCACCCCGTGGCCGACCCGGCGTTTGGAACAGGGCTTGTTTTCATGTCCCGTTCCGCGGGGGATACGGATGCCATCCGCTTCCTCATTGAAATGGGAATCGAACCCCAATCCTGCATCAACGAGACCGGACGAATGACCGAGGCCGCTGGATTTTTGAAGGGACTCAAAACAAAAGAGGCACGGGAAAAAATAATAGAAGAAATGAAAAACAAAGGATTGCTGGTCAAGCAGCAGAAAATAATGCACTCCATTCCATTGTGTGAGCGGAGCAAAGACGTGATTGAATTCATTGCCATGCCCGAACTCTACGTGAAACAGACGCACGTAAAAAAGGAGATGCTCGTCATTGCTAACGAACTCCATTTTCACGCTCCGGAGTCAAGACAAATCCTCATTGATTGGATCAACAACGTCAAAATCGACTGGCCCATTTCGCGGAGACGATATTATGGAACCGAAATCCCCCTGTGGTACTGTGAAAAGTGTCGCCACCCATTTATCCCCCCCAAGGGAAAATATTACCAACCCTGGAAGGAAAAGTGCCCCGCCAAAAAGTGTGAAAAGTGCGGGTATGCTTCCTTTGTGGGGGAAACCCGCGTGTTTGACACGTGGTTCGACTCCTCCAATTCGGCCGCCTACATTTTGGGAAAAGGGCGAAACGATTCATTTTTCAAAAAGCACATTCCATGCACGTTACGTCCGCAAGGAAAAGAAATTATTCGAACCTGGCTGTATTATTCGCTCCTGAAACACTATTTACTGCACGGCGAAAAATTGTTCGAGCATGCATGGATCAATTATCACATTCTTGACGAGAAAGGGACCAAAATGTCCAAGTCGCTGGGAAACATCATTGACCCCTCCGAAATGCTCAATCGCTTTGGGGCGGAACCTTTCCGTTTGTGGATTGCCCTGGAAGGAAACCTCTCGAGTACAGACTTAAGCTGCAGCGTTGAACGCATTGAAGGGGCGGGGAAAACCCTCACGAAGTTTTGGAACGTGGCGCGGTTTGTTTCGGGATTTCAAAAGCCCATCCAAAAACCAAAACTTCAACCCTTGGACGAATGGATTGTGGGAGAATTGAACACGCTTACTGAAACGTGCCGTGCGGGATTCGAGAATTACGATTATCATACCCCCTCAACACGCTTGCGTCACTTTTTGTGGGAAACCTTTGCCTCCCATTATTTAGAGTTGGCTAAAAATCGCGCCTACAATGAAGGGAACGCGTTTTCAACCCAAGAAAGCGAGGCGGCAAAATATACCCTCCACCATTGCCTGGACACCCTTCTCCAACTCTTTGCACCCATCATCCCGTTGTTTTCATATCATGTGTATGGTCACCTGCATGAAAAAGACATTCATGGGGGGTCATACCCGGTTTCTGCTAAAACAGCCCCCATAGAATTTACGGGTGATGGGCTCATGGAACTCAATTCACTCATTTGGAAGACGAAGCGCGAAAGCGGGGGAAACCTCAAAACCCCCATTCGAATGGCCACCATTCCAAAGACTTTTTCTTCCATCGAAAACGACTTGAAGGCCGCCCACTCTATTCAATCCTTGATGTGGGGACCCATTCCAAAGATAGAACTTTAAATAATCCAACTCGTCTAAGGCCGTATGCGCCTGATTGGAATGATGGGAATCCTGCTCATACTCGTCGGGGCAGGGTGCGTAATCGGGAGCGATTCGCGGGCAGTAGCCAAAGAGCTCCGCGCTCTCCGCGAAACGCACGTTCAAAACGGTCTGCTGGCCCCAACCGCCGAAAACGATAGGGTGTTATATGAAAATGAATTGCGCGCGTTCAGGGTGCGCATCCGCCAAAGCGGGGGGTTGGATGGAGGGACGTTAAACGAATATATAGATGGGAGTTTGGCCCTGATTGAAATGTACCGCGCCCTTGAAAGCGGGAATAGCGCACTGGAAACAGCGTCAGAGACAGTGACGGATTGCGGAAAAGGAACGCCTTTGGTAGTATCCCTTGAAAAATTTCAAACCGCCAAAGAAAAAAGCCAAGAAGCGCACACGGCATTTGAACGCGTGCGGGAAAACATATCCATTTCCAATGAGGTGGGAGTGGACTATCTCGAAAACGCCCTCATAACGACAACGGGTCAAACGACCATGGAATATGCCCTCCAAATCGATGCCCTTAAAACCGCATGTGGAACCCCGTTGTAATGCGTATGCCTGATTCCCTTTTCCTTTCAATGGGGGCGGAAGCCACGCTTCAAAAAAAGAAAATGTTTGGGCAATGGGTCGTTGAAAAGACCCGCGTACCCAAAAAATACCGCCACCCTGATTTGGATGCACGCTTGCGAAAAGAGCGAACGGCAAACGAGGCACGCTTGCTGCACCATGTTAAAACGTTTGGAATTATTTCCCCCATTCTGTTTGCCGTGGACAAAGTCAATGCCAATCTCACCATGGAGTACATTGATGCCCCCCGCCTAAAGCACGTTTTGCTTTCCAAAAAAGAAAGTGCGAAATCAAAAAAGATACTATGCACCGAATTTGGAAAAATCATCGCCACGCTTCATGGGCACGGCATCGTTCATGGGGACTTGACAACAAGTAATGTGCTGGTTCGAAAAACAAAAAAAGGAAATGAACCCATTCTAATTGATTTCGGATTAGGTTTTCATTCCCAAAAAATGGAGGATTGGGCCGTTGATTTGGTGAATTTGAAAAAAACATTTACCGCCACGCATTCAAGCTTCCCTCTGGGATGGGGCATTATTCACCAATCCTATCTGAAAAGCGGAGGAAAAAAGGAAACATTGAAAAAAATGGAAGAAGTGGAAGCACGGATTAGGTATGCGTGACCCCCGTTATTCCATTTGGCGGCCCGCTTCCCCCGTTCCTCTGGATACCTTAATGTGGCTCTTTTTTTCCTAATTATGGCACGCCTCTTTCCCAACCTATATAAACCTTTTTCAGGGGTTTTCCACTATCTTGGTTCTAACCCAAGCTAATTCCGCTCCCAAACAGACGG
Organism: Nitrososphaerota archaeon; assembly: GCA_020053155.1. GTDB lineage: Archaea > Iainarchaeota > Iainarchaeia > Iainarchaeales > VGJJ01 > VGJJ01. Next base: position 1,989 of record JAGVNS010000027.1, on the reverse strand, counting down.
AATTGGTACCGTTATGCGTTTAACGGATATGCAGGAGAATTTCAGTATGGCGAAAGCAAAGAGTGAAACGAAGCAAGGACAATGGGTCGACTACCAACCCCGCGAAATAGAAGACCTGATTGCCAACCTATCCAATCAGGGATTAGGACCTTCCCAGATAGGGATGGCCCTCCGCGACCAATATGGGGTGTCCAACGTCAAAATTTTGACCCAAAAAAGGATCAACACCATTTTGACCGAAAAGGGTCTGGCGCAGGACATTCCAAATGATTTGCTCAACCTGATTGAGCGAAGCGTTTCCCTGCGCAAGCACATGGACCAAAACAAGAAGGATTATTCCGCCCAGAGGGGGTATCGCATCACCATCTCAAAGATCCGCAGGCTGGCGCATTACTATACCAAAGAAGGGAAACTGCCCGCGACGTGGAAGTATACGCCGGAAACGGCCGCGTTGTTGGTGAAGTAGGGGGAACATTCACATGGCACAAATGATTGAGGAAGAGAGCAACAAGGAAAACGCCAAGGCATCCACCGCTCCCAAAGCGCGAAAGCGAAAAGGAGTAGACAAGTGGAAAACCAAGAAATGGTTCACCGTTTTGGCCCCCGCCCTGTTCAACAACGTGGCATTGGCCCAGACTCCTGGAGAAGACCCCGAAAACCTGATGAACCGGACCATCTCCGTGAGCGCACGCGAACTGACGGGAAACATCAAGAAAAGCCAGTTGATGCTCAAATTCCGAGTGAACAACGTGCAAGGGCTCAATGCATATACCCAATTCTACGCCATTGAAGTCCAGCCAGGCTCTGTCCGCCGTCTGGTGAGGAGAAAGACAAGCAAAGTCGAGTCGGTGGATGACGTGACATGCAAGGATGGTGCCCGCATCCGAATCAAGAGCGTCGCGTTAGTTTCCCACCACATTTCATCTCCCAAGCGCGCAGCCGTACGGCAATTGCTGCGCGAAGGAATGGCAGGCGTTGCCTCCCAAAATGACTTTGAAGCACTGCTCAATCATGTGGTTACGGGCGACCCCACCAGCGGGATGATGGAAAGCATCCGGAAAATCGCCCCCATGAAGCGCGTGGACGTGCTGAAAGTCACTCGCCTCTAAAATGGCAGCATAGCCGCTCGTATCATTCGAACTTTTTTCAAAAGTTGATCAAAAGGTTGGATACCTTTTCCTGGCCGCTCACCTGCGGCCACGCGGAAGTTAGGGTGCCGTTAACGAAAGTACCCTTGCGTTCGATCAACCCGACTCAAGGGCTGGGCGGCGTTCTTTCTGAATGCGGGATACCATGACCTTTAGGCCACAAGGAAGTCATTAAAACGCGATTGCCTGGGAAATGGAGTATGGAATTCACCGAGTGGATAGTGGTGGGAGTAACCCTTGTTCTCGTCCTGCTTCTCATCCACTGGAAAGGACTTCTCAAACCCACCGCCATTGTCGTCGGACTCGTCGCTTCCCTCTATGTGGCATTTTGGGGAGGAATAGGTTCTTTTTTCGCCATCATTCTTTTTTTTCTGTTGGGGGAATTCATCACACGCGCGGTCCGTGACCGGTTTCTGGAAAAACCGCATGGGAAACGCTCAACGGTAAACATCGTGGGAAACATCGGTCCTTCCCTCATTGCCCTTACGCTCAATCCCGTTGCATTTAACGTGATGTTTTTCGCTTCCCTCTCCGCGGCATTCGCCGATACCTTGTCGAGCGAAATAGGAATCCTCTCAAACGAAAAACCCCTGCTCATTACGACCCTTCAATCATCCCCTCCCGGAACGGATGGGGCGGTTTCCCTGTTGGGATTAGTGGCGGCCGCGTTTGGAGGGGTCATTTTTGGCTTGCTGGCATTTGTCCTGACTCAAAACCTTTTTTGGGCGGCCGTCATCACGCTCGCGGGGATGGTGGGAGCGGTGCTCGACAGCGTAATCGGAGCCACGCTCCAACGGAAGGGGTACATCGACAACAACACCACTAATTTCATCTCCGCATT
>JAGVNS010000051.1 GCA_020053155.1 Nitrososphaerota archaeon | reverse complement strand
CATCATTTCAAGCGACGATTCCGACAATGAAATCGATGATAGCGGTGCGGATTCGCCGGATGATTTGACCGATGATTCCGAATCCGATAATAGCGGGAATGATTCGCCCAGCGACATCGATGACAGCGATGAAGACAATGGGGGCGGTGCCGCATGAAGACGCCTACTATTCGAATACTGTCAATAGGGGTATTGACATTGGTGGCCGTATTCCTTTTTTCGGGATGCGTCTCCAACCAAACACAGACACCGGCACCCTCGGATACCACCACACCCCTCCTCGATGGAGGAGGAGGGGCGACGGTTTCGGATACTGCTCCTACTGGTGATGCTCTGGCTGATGAGCTGACCGGGGGTACGGGAACCGGACCCACTGACGTCAGTGGGAATGATTTAGATGGCCTCCAATCCGATTTGGATGATTTGGAGGAGGAAGTGGATAGTGCTTCCGAATCTAACATTTAGGTAAAAGGGGGGCTTTTTCCCCCTCTTTTCCATTTTTTTTTTATTCCATGTCTATTTTTGGCATGCCAAAAATAATTAAATAGGCCAATGCACTCTTGCCTGCGTGTCCCAACTTTCCCCCCGCCTCATTGATTTTCTTTTGGAAGGTACCAATTTTTCAAACGCCCTTTCAATGGATTTACTTTCCCCCAAGGAAGAGCGTATTCTCCAAATCGTTCACGCGCGCTGGCCCACCTCTTCGCTTGAAATCGCCGAGTTTTTAGGGCATGCCCTTGTTACACGAGAAGAAAAAAAGATTTTAAGCTCGCGCATCGCGTATCACGTGAAAAAGCTCGTGGGAAAGAAAAAGCTCATTTCCAAACGGTTTGGAAATGCGTTAGTGGTGTGGCCGTATGAAGTAGAAACACTTCGCTTAGCGAAGACAACACAACCAAAGGCCGGAAAGAATGGGTGGCCTTAATCATGGTTCTCAACAACTTTTTCGACAAATTCATTTTTACTTCGCAATTGAAATTCAAGGATTACAATTTTTTCGTGTTGGACATTCCGTTTGTAATTGTTCCCGTGGATATTCTTCTTGGGCTTTCGGAATTTGATGACCCGGCCGTAAACAAGGCCGTCTATTATGCGTTCAAAAAATCCACGCAGAAACAGCTCATTCCTAAATTCAAAGTGGGGGCCACCAAACCAAAGTTTTTGGAGCTGGCCCAAACGTTCTTTGCCGCATCGGGTTGGGGAATGCATCGGAATGTGGAAGTGGATGAGGTCAATCACCGGGCGATTGTAGTGGTTTCTAATTCCCCATTAGGAAAAGCCATGCAGGGAAAGGTAAAACATCCCATCGACCATTACATGCGTGCGGTGCTCGCGGCCATTTTTTCCGAATATTTTGAAACAAGCGTAGAGTGCGTGGAAAGCGAGTGTTTGGCGTTACATCCGGGAGACTGCAGTTTTATTTTGAAACCCCTCACGGAATTCGATTTTACTAAAGAAGAGACGCAGCGCCAACTCTCGCTGAATGAATAGCTACGTGTTTCGATTGACTAAATAATCGGCAAACGCGTCAAAAATTTCTAAATCTTTTTGGGCAAATTCGGGTTTGGCTTTTCGCAGGGCCTTCTTTCCCTTTGTATTGTATTCAGCGGCCATTGTCTGTGCCCTTTCAATGACCCCTTTCTCGTGCAGTATTTTCATCGCCTTTTGCAGCTCACTTTCATTCGCTTTTTCATTTCCTAGCACTTTTTCGATTATTTTCCACTCGCTAGCAGGGAGGTTTTCTTTGGCGAGGAGAATGATAAGGGTGGTTTTTCCTTTTTTGAGATCGCTTCCCAATTCACGCCCTTTTTTCGATCCTGGGGTTAGATCCAAAATGTCGTCCTGGATTTGGAAGGTGGTGGCAGAGTATTGGGCATACTCATCTAGGGCGTTAAGCTGGCTTGCGGGAGCCCCCGCCAACACCGCTCCAATTTTGAGAGCGCTACCTAACAATACCCCCGTTTTGAGATGGGCCATTCGTAAATATTTTTCCGAGTCAATGGATTTTTCAATTTCATAGTGCATGTCGAGCATCTGACCTAAGTTAACGAGACGATATGTTTTTTCATATACGTCCAATGCGCGTATTTTTTTGTCGGCTGAAAACTCCGAATCGAGAATCGTTTGGGCTCCAAGTGAAAAAAGCATGTTGGTGGCAATGATACTCATGCTCACCCCAAACCGAGAAGCGTTGTTTGAAAACAAATACCCAGAATAGGGGGGCGTTCCATATTTTTTGTCAAACCAGCGCATGATGAGCTCGTGCGCAGCCGTTATTTCTCTCCGCTCCTTGTCCTCATCCATTACGTCATCTAAAATAAGAGAAGAGTTGTGAAAAAACTCCACGCTCAACGAAGGTAATACCATTTTTTCGGATTCTTTCCCCCCACACGCCTCGTATGCGAGCAATGCGCAGATTCCCCGAAGTCTTTTTCCATTTCCTAAAATGTAATTTTGCATCGCCGTGTAATTTTCCTGAGCAATCTCACTCCCTTTTTCCATTACATCTTTTCTTTTTTTTTCGAAATAGTGATTAAGGGCGTTGTTTACCTGTCCACGATGTCCCTCCATGAGGGATTTGAGATCCATCGCTCGCTCACACCTTCCGGTTGATTAGGTATTCTGCAAATGCATGGAGGATTTCCTTGGCTTTTGAATGGGGAAGAACCTTTTCAACCTCATTCCAAGATTTCTCTACTAATTCCCTGGCTTTTTTTCGCGCATAATCCATGCTCCCGTGCTTTTGAATGATTGAGATGGCCTCGCGAATGGTTTTTTCGTCCGATGGATGTGCATTCAAAATTTCAAGCAAGCGTGCCTTGTCTTTTTCGTTGGCGTGTTGGAGCGTGTGCAACACCATGATGGTTCGCTTTCCTTCATGGATGTCCTCCCCCACTCCCTTCCCTTTGGCAAACTCTTCTCCTACCAAATTTAACAAATCATCCTGGATTTGGAACGCCACCCCAATGGTTTCGGAAAATTTTCCCAAAACGTTTTGCTGTTCCGGCGTACCATTTCCAAGCAACGCTCCCGCGCGCGCCGCCATTCGGGCAAGGGTCCCCGTCTTGTACGCACACATTTGTAAATACTCATCTTCAGAAATCGAATATTTTTGTCCGCGGTGCCACAAAATGTCCATCCCTTGTCCAATGTGCACGTTCAGCATTTCCTGTGCATAAATGTTGGCGAGTAAAATCCTTTTTTCAGCCGGCATGTCGGTGGCATCCCGAATCAGAGTGTAGGGTAGAAAATACATGGCGTTTCCCGCATTGACCGCCACATCTATTCCATACACTTTGTGCGTGCACGGCTGTCCACGTCGAAGTTGTGAATCGTCTTCGATGTCATCTACCATTAATGTATTATGGGTAATGATACCATTTGAAAAGTAATTGTGGGTATTTTCTACCGTAATATCAAATGTTTCTTTTTCTCCACTATTTTTTATGCGTGTAATAGTATTGAATCCAAGTTTTTGGATATCGAATCCGTTAGGTAGTGACGGAATGGCCTCCTCTTGTCGGAATTGTACCATTTTCGCTTTTGTTTGACTAAGGCGATTTTGGTACATTTCGATTTCAGTACCAATCTCCGTTAGAACATGTGCTGGAGAAGATAAGCTGATGCTATACATCCTTGTTTTCATTTTTTTGATATATTTTTTGAAATGAGAATTATCCATGATTCTATTTCGCACATTTCCAGTAATGAAACCCATGCTATCGAGTAATGCTTTGAGTTGGATAATTAATTTTTCACTTGAGCATTCGAAAATGGTTTGTCCTTTTTTTGACACCGTTCCATCCGAATCCAAATATCCTTTAATGAAAGCCAATCGATGCGTGCGTGGAAGGCGAAAAACCCATTCAGGAATTTCTTTCTGCGTAGCATATTTGGCCAACCCCAAGCTTGCAAACAATTCCGAAACGGCAATGGAGCAGATAACAATAACATCCTTCGAAAGGCTAGGTTTTGCGCGAAAAATATTCACTACTAACTGTTCATACTCTTTTCGCCCAATTCCATTTTGGGGGATACAGAGGGTCGTACGTCCTTTGTCGATGGACCCATCTCCTAATAAGAACCCTGCTAATTGAGCCATTTCAAGCGTGAATTTGTCAGGAATTTTGTTTCGGTCTCTTGTGCGCGATTGGGAGTAATGGAGTTCGGGAAGCACTCCATTTTCGGGTGCAACATCTTTAGTAATTACTACCAAATCGCCCACCTTTAAGTCCTTCGCTTCTTTCCATTCAAACACAATGTCTGCTTTTGCAAATTGCATTTGTCGTTCAATCCAATGTCCTTCAATGGAAATCCCAATCGTATTGACAATTTGTTCAACAAAAGTATATGGTAAAGTGCAATGAGAATATCCCATTAATGCATTTTTCATATGTCCAACTGAAAAATCGGATATTTGTAAGTGTGAATGGACATGATCACAAAAGCTCGAAATGGTAAAACCAAGTTGGTGTAATTTCGTTTCTAATTGGATTCTTCCAGCTTGAGTAATCACCATCCGAATAGGTTGTTTTTTTCGTCCAGTAAGAAATGGGTGATTCAGGGTGGTCGTTACCCTACGATTACGCATGGTGATTTCAAGAACGGGTTTAATCCCATTCACATGTTTTTTGATTACCGTTTGTGGAGTTAGTGAAAGATCGCCGTCCAATGAAAGGACATTATCCCCCACATTTATTTCCGTAATGGGTTTTGGTATTCCTTCCGCAGTCCAAATCAGCGTATCGGCTGTCACACATCCATTGTGGACAATTTCAAACATGGCCGAATAATGGTGGTATTTTGAACTGTCTCCCCCCACGGCCCCTAGGGAGAGTAAAAAAAGGATCGGCCTCCACCGCTTTCCCCCGCGGTCCAGCAAATTCCAGATGGGGTCGGCAATGCTTTTTTGGATGCTCTCCACGTCATACGCATAGGAGGCTTTTCCAAATACCCGCTCCACCCATTTTCCATCAATCTGGTGGGGAATGATTTTTTCGATTTCCTGATTAATGGTCTTGGATTGTTCCGTTAAGTATTTTTCAATATCAATGGTTGTTTTCCCCTTTTCATCCATGCTTTCAACTCCCACCAATCCATGGGATTGGGATTCAAGGCCATTATAAATATAGCGAAAAGCGCTTCGTGCATTGACGTACAAAAATAGTGGGTTTTCGACACCTATTAATGGAGTGGGAACCCTCTTTTGAGACATGAATTCACCCTACACTTCGGCCTATTACCGAGACCATTATTTGCCCATCCAGCGGTCCAAATACACGGAAGCGTGGCCCCTTCTACGAACGTACATTACACTCCCCATCCCCTCCATGCTGGACTGGGGAATAGGGTATGGGTGGTGGGAAACCTTTCTCAAGGAGCAAAAAATACGCATCCCTCGAATCGTGGGGGTAGATGTAAACGAAGAAGCCGTTCAACCCCGATTGAAAAACGTGGAGTACATTCTTTCTTCCCACTTTCAACTAAAAGAAAAATTCGATTTAGTAGTATGCTGGGACTCCTTCCATTGTTTTCCTCAAAAAAATCTGTTTGATACCGTAAACCAAAATGGATTATTACTGGTTAGCGAACCTCGCCCATTCGTTCATTTACTTGAAAAAATAAAAAAACAAGGAACTATTTTAGTGGACGAATGGGTGGGAGAAAGGGAAAAAAGCAGGGTATTGTTGATGAGGAAAAATTTCGCGTAGATATAAAAATGCGACGTGAGCCATGCGTTTCATGAAGCTTCGTTGGGGCATTATACTTTTTGCTTTAATTGTATCGGCTAGTTCCATTGCTGCATTGCTGTTGGAGGTAGGGTTAACCTTTGACGTTTGCGATAATTCAAAATTGGTTTATTATCCAGCTCAAATTGACACTAATTTTTTCCAAGTAAACCCTAAAATTGATGAAGATTTTGTGATGTGGGTTCAAGGCCACCACTTTAGTGCAACTCCGTCGGAATTAATGGTATATAATTTGGGGCTAGATAATCTATTTGGTACTGCTGATGACAATGGTCCATGGAAAATTTATCCTGACAATCCTTCTCAAGAGGATTTTTATTGGGCCGATATTTCTTCAGGAAAAATTGCTTTAATTGATTCTGTTACGAATCATCTGAAGGTGTGTAAGTTAGAGGGGGGCGGTTGTATCCCTTCCCCTGGTCAGAACTTTATTATTTATTCGGCAGCCCGTTAGGGCTGCAGTCTTGGGTTTAATACCTCGGCCTTTAGGCCGATAGTCGTTTTAGTCGCTGTTTTTTGGACTGCT
>JAGVNS010000005.1 GCA_020053155.1 Nitrososphaerota archaeon | reverse complement strand
GAGATCTTTGGCAAGAAAAAGAAACAAATCAGAGAAGAAAAAGAAGGGGATTCATCTACCCACCAAAGGTGGGTAGGGTTCTCCCTTCAGAACCCTAAAAAATGATTATCGCGCGTTCTCCTTTCGCGCACGCTTTGCCTAAACATCCGTTCAATCAAATCAAGGTTTTTCGTTTCATAATATTGCTTTACATCCCTTTCAAACTCTTTTCCTGGGGAAATGCCTTTACGTTTTTGCGCCCCGCGAATTTGCCGTTCCCACAATTCGTATGTCGCTCGACCGCCACGATTTTTTATTCGGCGTTTTTGGCGTTGACGAGCTTGAAAACGTCTCCGTTTTGCAGTAGACATAGTTTAACTTTCCTTCAGAGCACCTTTGCCATTGGATTTAATAGAATATGCAGAAAAATTGCGGCTGCGATGTAATCACAAGCCAAACCGGGAGTGGGGGAGCCCATATCTTTTTGGCGAATAGCTTTGTATGCCTCAATGGTTTTTTTAGCGAAAGTTTCAGCAGTGGATGAACTAAAAACGTCCAATGCTTTTCGTACATGAGGAAAACCCGTCGTGTATTCCATGTTATGCAAAACCCCCGTCTCATTACCCCGCGTTTCTTCGGCCATCTCTTCCGATTTATAGTAATCGAACACATTCATAACCCGGGGATTTCCGACATAGAATTTTTTTCCACTCATCATATTGCCTGCGATTTTTGTAGCAATCAAATATCGAACGTCTTTTTTGCTTGTTTCCTTAAGGGCCCTTTCGGCCGCCTGAAACAGGCGGTCATGGTCTTGAATAGATGGGTCTATGGCGAGAGCTGCCGCAAATGGTGCTACCACTTCCAAAATCCCTTGATTCACCTTTCCCCCACCCCTTCCTTCTTTTCCCAATAATTGCGCTTCATAGACGAATCGGTATAAACCTGCAGGTGTTTTCCGTTGTTGAACAAAATTGGCTAAACGTACAAAGGATGGGCCGATATTTACCCCTCCGATTAAAAAATATTCCAATTTCCTACGAATGCTCACGTCGCGAAATCGCGTGGTTGCCCCGCGTTTATTGGGAATGGGTTCCAACACCGAAGCCAGCTGAATAGCCCGCCCCATTGACTCGGCAAAGGAACGCTTCTTGGCAAGGTTTTCGACTCTTCGGCTTATGCGCGGGTGATCAAATCGCTCAGGATGTGTTCGACGATGCGTAATTTTACGTTTATACGCGTCGCCTATAGCATAACGAACACCTGCCCAGGCATGTCTAATTATTCCGGCGCGAGCCATAATTCCATTATAAAACCCATGTATTAAAGCCTAGTGCAGGTCTCGGGCTTAGTTGAAAATCTTTTGCTTTTTTACGAGTTAGTGGGAATTAAAACCAGCATATATATGCATGGACAAGGCTAAATTCGAGCGGTTCCGTCCCCGTCATATTTTTGGCAATCCATATCCCAAAATAGCCAGAATCGAACGTCTTTGTTTTCATTTTTAGCCGCGCTACTAGCGAGTTTACGAATTTCTTCATGAAATCGTTGTTGGGACCGCTGATAAGCGCCGTCGACTGTATTCCCTTCAATTAGAGAAATACTGACGATATTTACTGCATTTTTGAATGGCTCCGCACGTTTATCCTTTGCGGGATTGCCCTCACGATTTCGCGCAGTGGTAAAAGTGAAATCGTTCTCATAGCCGATAAACGCCCTTGCCCCTTGTTTGACGGCGATAGGACCTAGTTGTTTAGCAGCGGAGCAGGACAGGGCATACGTGATTTTATCCTCTAATAACTCGGCGGTATCAATGGTAACGAGCGGTTCTCGATTGTGCCCCGTAATCATTGTTTCCGACCCATGTCCATTCAACAATACTAGTTTGGGCTTTGCTTTTTGGATATGTCCAACAAACTCCTTTTCATTTACTTTTAAACCGCTTAATTCCATCACTACGTGACTGTAACCTTTTGCAGTATCAATAACTTCGGATGCCCAATAGTACAGGTATGCGGTAACAGGATCATAATTTGGCCTAGTGATAAGTATTTTTGACGACATTACAAATCCTTCATTGCACGAATGTACCTAAGTTGCACGGCAATTATTTTTCTCCCAAGATCATCTCCCTTTTTTACATGCTCCAATAAATCCTCTCGCGTTAGTTCACCTACCGAACCCATATGTACGCTAATGTCACTTGGCATGGCCTGTAATCGCACCAATACGAGCTTCTTGAATTCCCCTTGATCCTTTGATTCCATGTTAAACAAACCCCCACCCTATTATTTTGGCCAAAATAGTTTTCCCCAATACGGTATCATTTGAAATCTCATCATACGCAACGTTCCAAGTAATTGGTTTGTCACCCACCACTAAAATGATCTCTTTACGAACGTCCATTGGTAAATTAGAATAAACACGAAAGAAATCATCTTTGCCTTTACCGCTGTTTGCCACGTTCAATCGCATAGATTTCTCCTTAAAAAACAAGTCTTTTTCTTGGTTATAACACATAGAAGTAAAAGGGGTTCAAAAAGTTATGTTGTACAACGGATGTAGAGAAATAATCGTTTCGAATAAACCCCTGAACGTCGGCCCGGCTTAGTTGAAAGTCTCTCTTTTTTCGACTAATTTGAGGTTGTTGGTGATAAATCGCGCATATATCTCGG
>JAGVNS010000091.1 GCA_020053155.1 Nitrososphaerota archaeon | reverse complement strand
GGAAAGACCCTCCGTTTTTCGCACAAACAAAAAACGGGGCTTTCCCACTAAAATTTTACCTAAAAAGTGGAGTCATAAGGCCTGTCACACAACAGGTAGCCTTCACGCCGCTTAAAGAAGCATAGTAAGCTGATTCCCCCGCTACTTTAGAATAATTATCCCACTCCCTACGCCCAGACTTTGACGCCTTGATTCGGGAGAAAATTCTCTTTCTTTGCGCCATGAAAAACAATGCTGCTGCGTTCCTTAAAACGGTTCCTGCCTTTTTTGGCATACAAAAGACGCACCCTATATATACCGCCTTTTCGTTCCCCTCGCATGGCTATTCGTCCCAATCCCAACCCCAAAAATTCTTCCCCCACCAATTTTGGTAGAGGGTTGAGCGGAAGTTCCCCCTCATTGGGAAAACTGTATGGGGACATTCCTGTTTCCAGCGATGCGCTTTTCGCCAAAGAGGATTTGTCCATTCCCAAAGAGCATGGGTTCATTCGTTTTTGTAGGGACATGTACAAGCGCTTCCCCGGCATGGGAAAAGGGGCCAAATACACTCCCGAATACCAGGAAGACGTCACCTTCCTGGGGTGGAATTTGCGCCCGGAAGAATTTTCGGCCGCTGTGAAAGGAACGATGGTTCTGACCATCCTGATAGGGGGAATGCTCGCTGTCATTTTGGGGTTTGTTTTTGCTGAACCCATCACCAAAGCGTTAGGCGTTGAGGGTTTTGTTTCCATTGTCTATTTGTTTTTTCCCGTAATCATTGTGGCGGTTGTTTTGGCCAATTATGTTCAGGGTTTTCCCAAAGCCGAGGCGCAGAGGGAAAAGATCCGCGCATTAACGTATGTTCCTGAAATGATAGGGTATATGATTATGTCCATGAAACTGGTTCCCAATTTGGAGAAAGCCGTGGAGTTTTCCGCCGAGCATGGGAAAGGGAGGATTGCGCAGGAGTTTCGCCGAATCATGTGGAACACGCAGTTGGGAATTTATACTACCGTTGCGGAAGGATTGGATGATTTGGCCTACAAGTGGGGGAGGTTTTCCTCTGAATTCAAGCAGGCATTGATGAACATCCGCGCATCGGTGTTGGAAAACACGGAGGCAAAGCGATACCAATTGCTCGACAAGACCATGGATGAGATGCTCGAGTCCGTGCAAAACAAAATGGAACAGTATGCGCGCGACCTTTCCCAGCCCAGCACCACGTTGTTTTACGTGGGGGTGTTGCTGCCATTAATTCTGATTATTATTTTGCCGGTTGGAAGCGCCTTTTCAGGTTCCCCTCTGGCTCAAACGTGGGTGTTGTTTCTGATTTATGACATTGCCCTCCCCATCATGGTGATTTGGTTCGGAAACAATTTGCTCCAATCCAGGCCTCCCACCTACACTCCTCCTGAAATACCGGATGGTTTTCCCGGACTGCCCCCCAAAAACACCGCGTACGTGGGAAAGAGTTTGGTGAACGTATGGGTGGTGGTGGCGGGCATCTTGCTGGTGGGGGCGGGGGCCAGTGCCTACTTGCACTTTTTCGGATTAGGAGTGGGAACCCCGGGAGAATCGAATGCATTGTACCTGTTGGAGCCCGACAAGACGCTGGATAAGGTGTTGGATGCCGACCGAAAACCATTGGATTGGTTTGAGTCCGGCGGTACGCGGGAAGCACAGCTCGTTGCGCAGGGAGTCACGACGGAAGAGGCGCAGAATATCGTCGTCACCGAGAAAGCGCGGTTCTTTGCGCAAGCGGAGAACGATGTCACGCCCTACAATCTCATTTTCGGGATTCTGATTACGGCGAGCATTGCCATTGCAGTGTACATCGACCTGTCTCTCCGCGCAAAGAGAAAGATGCAGCAAAAGTTCATGCAGATGGAGAGCGAGTTCAAGGATAGTTTGTACGTTCTTGCTTCACGATTGGGAGAAAACAAGCCCATTGAGGATGCCTTGCGTCATGCGCAGACCTTTTTGCCCAACAACATCGTTTCGCAAGAGGTTTTTGGGAAGACGGTGGACAACATCCATATGCTGGGCATGCCCCTCGAGAATGCGGTATTTGACCCCGCATACGGGAGCCTGCGCAACAACCCCTCCCAAATGATTACCAGTTCGATGAAAATTGCCATTGATAGTGTAAAGTTAGGCGTAGGAGTGGCCGCACGCACGCTCATCTCCCTCTCGCGACAACTGGGCAACGCGGAGAGGGTGAGCAAGATGCTTACCATCCTCATCAAGGACATTACGGGAACCATGAAAACGGTCTCCGTGTACATCGCCCCCATCGTCCTGGGCATTACAACAAGTCTGCAGAGGATAGTGATTGTGACATTGGTTAGCGTGAGTGCTTCCGGTCAAGACAGCGCGGGAACAGACCCCAATTTGGGGGCGAACATTCCAGGGGTTGATAGTTTCGGGAGCACGGACATCGGGTCATTCATCAAGCCGGATGTCATTGCCACACTCGCGACTCCGGGAGAATTCTTGTTGATTGTGGCCATTTATGTGATTGAGCTGGTCATCATCATGAACTATTTCGTCACGCTCATCGAGGATAACAACAAACTCACGGCCAAGCAGAATGCGGGAGCAAGCCTCCCCATCGCGGTTATTTTGTTTGTGGTCACGGTCATTGTCTCCAACACCATGGTTGCGGGGAATTTTGGGTGAAACGTAAATGAACCAATCGGGTCAGGCGTTTGAAGCGTATCGCGTGCTGATTGCAATGGTGATTGCTCTCGCGGTGTTGCTCATCATTTTGTCCGCGGTGACGTATTTTGACAAGCTCCGTGAGAAGGTGAGTTTGGATACGTTGTATAGTTCATGGAAGAGTGCGGTGGATTCTCCCAATGGAAAGGTCATTTTGGCGCGGGAATTGTTTTTTCCCAAAGGAACGGTCTTCAATCGGAGGCAATTTGCGGTGCAAGTAAATTTGGAGGAAACCTGTGTCGTGTTGGATGGGGAAAAATCGGCCGGGTTTGCCCTGGATGACAGCGACATTGAACATCCTCGCGTGACGGCCGTTAATTCAGTGGTGGGAAACGTGTACATGCAGTGCGAGACCACGAATGATACCATTCCGGGCTTTGGAAACTGCTATGCGTACTGCCTCCTCTCCTTCGGGAAGAAGGTAGTTTAGCTCATTTGGCAGGAAGAACGGATAACTTTTTATACGCCAGAGGGGTTGCCGTACCTGGTGATCCCTTTAATGAATTCCCGAGGACAAGCATTTAACCTTTTTTCGCGAAAAAAGAGTGGCCAAAAAGGTCAGGCATTTTCAACGTTTCAATTGCTCATTGCAGCAGTAGTGGCACTGGCGATTCTCGTATTGTTATTGAACATCATTGGCAGTCTCCCAAATTTGGGGGGGCAGAAGCCCAACAAAGTGGCCTCGGACCTTGTTGCGAGTCAAGTGAACGCCCCCTCTGAATTGCGCACGAGCAACCCCGTGATATTTGTGAAGGGAGACTCGTTGAATGCGGAAGCCATTGCATCCGCGTCAGGAGTGGTGACGGAAGGGCAATTGTGCCTCTCGGAAGGAGACCATTATGGAAGCGGGGACTTTGCTCCGGCAGGAGACAATGACAAGATTCTCCGATACACGGGCTCAACCAACCTGCGCGTGCGCATTTCCGTGTTGTGCGACACGGGGGAAGAGATCCCAGATGATTTGTCTGCGAACGAAGACGGCGCCGATGCCTGGGCCGGTGGGTGCGGTTTGCCCGGCAGCCAGACAGGATGCATTATAGCATTGCGCTACACGTAGATATGGACAAAAGAATTATTGTTGGCGGTGCACTTATTGTTGCACTTATAGGAGTAGTTGCCTATCTCAATATTGGTTCTCCCTGGGCATTACTACCGGACCCCCAACGGTTAGCGGGGCCAGCGCTCTACAAAGCGGCAACTACAAAGGAAGTTCAGGCATCTTCCTCATACTATATCCAAAAAGGAGAACGCATTAACACTGGCTCACTTACCAAAGATTTCGGAGATACTTTGACCGAGAATCAAACGTGTTTATCAAAAGGAGATTTTGAAGCGGATGACCGTTTCGAATATTCAACATCCACTTATAACGACCAGCGCGCCGTGACTCTTTACTTCACATCCAAGGAAGGGGCGTGGATAAAGTTTGGAGCCTATTGCGCCAATGGCCAGAGTTTGCTTTCGTTTGTCACCCAAAATGGAGGAAATTCGAACTGGCTCAATACGCCGGAATGCCAGCAAACTCTTCAAAACTACCCCCCAATCAAACTGCCTGTTTGGTGGTTATTCGGCGGGCATGAAGAAGATTATTAAGGTACGCCGACAAGGATTTGAAATGCCTTCCATGTGGTCTGAAATCCGTGCCCAAGGGGAGTTTAATTCCCTCTACATGATTCTCGTGCTCATCATTGCAGCCTTGCTCTTGATTACGGTTGTAAAGCCCATGTTCAGGCAGTCCCAATCCCTGGGGAGCAAGACTCCGGTGGTGGGGAGCTAGTAAACGTTTAATCCAAGTCGGCTGCGACGGACTTTGAGCGCATGATGGCCCGAATCATATTGGCCGTTTCCTTACTCGCATCCAATATCTCAAGCTCAATGATCTTTCCATCTTTCGAATAATGAGTAATGACATTCCCATGCTGTTCTCCATGATCAATTTTTGCATCACCCAGCCGTATGAGTAATACGTCGGATTCAGCATCGTATTCATACCTCATATCGGCCACTTCCTGACTTATACGGGGTTATTACTCTAGCATTAAAATGCTTTTCCGGGGAAAACAATAGTATGCCCTTTTCTTCACTCTCAAAGGAGTTAGCCAAAAACCTCTCGGACACCCTTTTTGGGCAATTGAAGTGCAATGTGGACACGCACGTCATGATCATTTACGATCAACAATCCCCCCTCTCCAAAATAATAACGCAGGGGTATGAGGACGTGCTCCTCCCCCATCCCGCCAAAACCTTCCTGGATTTTGACGCGTACAAACCCGAAGAATTGATGGAAAAAATGGACGATCTTTCTCCCAACGATTGTGTGGTGTTGGTGCAATCGTTTTCCTTCCGCGTGTCAGTGTACCGTTGGAGACTTGAATTGTTTGCGCGAAAACTGAAAGTAGTCGAGCACGTCCGGTTGTCCTACATGACTACGCCCCAATTCCCTACGTACATTCGCTCGTTGCGAGATGATTCGGCGTTTGTTCAGCCTGCCGCTCATTACCTTTCAAAAAAAATAAGGGAAACCACAAAAATAAGGGTCGAATGTATGGGAGGAAGCGTCCTGACGTATGATTCAAAAATGGAGCCCCCGACCGTGAATGACGGGGATTATTCCAAGGATGAAAACAAGGGAGGGGGTTATCCCATTGGGGAGATTTTTTCAGAATCAATGGACATTTCAAAAGTAAATGGAGAAGTGGAAATCTACGCTTTTCCTGGAAAGGACCACAAAATGCGGTTTGCCAAAAAATCATTCAGAATCTGCATTGAGAATGGGTTTGCGGTTGCAGGAGAGTACCCTCCAGAATTCCAGCCTCTTGTGGATATGATGAAGACCGAAAACCCGGACGGAAAGATTCCCATCCGGGAGTTTGGGTTGGGATTGAACCGCGCCATCACGCAAAATAACCCCCTTACGGAAGCCACGGCGTTCGAGCGCGTGACGGGATTGCACGTGTCCATGGGAATGAAACATGGAGTATATCAGAAAAAATTCAAGAAAAACAAAGAACTAATCCAACGGTATCACGTAGATGTTTACCCCGACGTCAAACGGATTTGGATGGATGACACGATTGTTTTTGAGGATGGACGATTTATCATTTCCTAGTTGTTGTGTGACAGGCCTTATGACTCCACTTTTTAGGTAAAATTTTAGTGGGAAAGCCCCGTTTTTTGTTTGTGCGAAAAACGGAGGGTCTTTCCCATG
>JAGVNS010000039.1 GCA_020053155.1 Nitrososphaerota archaeon | reverse complement strand
CATGGGAAAGACCCTCCGTTTTTCGCACAAACAAAAAACGGGGCTTTCCCACTAAAATTTTACCTAAAAAGTGGAGTCATAAGGCCTGTCACACAACAATTACTGATTGCATTTTAGCCCTGGCCCTTTACCTCCCCCGAGGCATTGCAGCGGAGGGTAGTGCACTATTGTTTTTCAAGCAGCCATTTCCATAATGGTATGAATTGAATTTTTGCTTTTTCTCCATACCATTCCACTTCTTCTTTGTTTTCATAGTCGTGGGTAAGGATAAGTAATTCATTGCATTTGAACTCCTGTTTGGCTTTTATCAACGCTCGAATTTCTCTTTTTCGTGTGTCAGAATTTGATGCATCGTAACAAACTTGGATGAGTTTACTTATCTTCAATCCTTCCTTTATGACAAAATCCACTTCTTCGTGCTGCTGGCTTTTCCAATAATACACATTTAGCTTTCCGTCAATCTCTGCTTTTTTCAAGTGTATGGCAACGATGTTTTCATACAGCTTGCCGAGGTCTGGCGTCGTCTTGGATGACTTTGCCCCAATAAACCCATTGTCGATGGCATATATTTTTTTGTTAGAGGTAATCTGTTCTCTTGTTTTGTACGAAAAACGTTTCAGGGAGAAAAGAACGAACGCCTCCTCTAAATAATTAAGATATTTCTGGACCGTGTGGGCGCTTTTCGATTGGGTTAACTCTGTCAAACGTTGATAGGAATATTCGCTTCCCACGTTTGAAAGAAGAAACAGTGTCAGGTCCTCGATGGCATTAGGTTTTCGTATTTTGTGCCTTTTTACGATGTCCTTATATATTATTGAATTGAGCAGGGCGGATAGATATTCCTTGTAATCGATATTCTTGACGATGGGTTCAGGATATCCACCCTTTGTGGCATATTCAATTAATTTTTCTTTTGTTTTTACTTCTGTAAATGATTCATTTTGAAATTGAATATATTCGCTGAATGAAAAAGGAAAAATGCTTATCTGCAAGTGCCTCCCTGTAAGATGAGTGGCTAGTTCTTTGCTCAAGAGATTCGAATTACTTCCGGTGATGAATAGTTTTCTTCCCTCCCGCTGCAATCGATTAGCAATTAACTCCCATTTATCTACATTTTGAATTTCATCCAGCATGAGGACTTCTGGCAAGTCATATAAGGTATCGGTGATGGCAAGCAATTCGTTGAAATCCTTTACCGTGACCAGTTTTTCATCGTCAAAATTAATATATCCAAATTTGGCATTTTGCTTCAGCCAATGAGCTGTAAAAAATGATTTTCCCGCACGGCGAGGGCCTATAACCACGCGAACTAAATTATCATTGGCTTTTGTGAGCCGGGTATCCCGTTCCACATACCGTTCGTGCAGCCGTTTTTCCAATTCCATCTTCTGAAGAGTTAAAACATCTCGAACACCATTCATAGACTATTCATAATGCACGAAAGTTTATAAAATCAGGTATTATGGGTGTTTTGTTGTCTAAGGCCTATTCCTGTAATGCTCAATATAATGAGCAATAATTGCCGATATTGCTTAATCCAATCAAATTATGGGTGGTTTGCCCTGCCAAAATATTCATTATTGGAATAATGGCAGGGTGATGGGTTGGTATTCTTTTAGAGCGCTGGATTCATACCCCGGTGGTCGGATATCGCGTTTAGTCCCTTCTTTTTGGTCGAGCTTTTTGCGCACAAAAAGGTCGGTTCCGAATCTCCCCCGAGACATTCCGTCTTTCAATTCAACTAGCTTCGCTTGTAGCCGAATTTTCGTTCGTAATCCTTGTGGTTCATGCATTCCAAATAGATGAGGAATATTTGCACTTGATTCCCTGCAATGGTGTATATCAGCCGCCAATTTCTATCAAGGTCGTATTTCCATAGGTTTCTGGCGTCATACTTTTGGGTATATTCTTTCGGCCATAGTTTATGGGGGATTTTGCTTCCTGCTTCGCTGTTTTCCGCTAATTTGGCAGTGGCCTTACTGATGAGTTCAATTAAGTATCTGGATTCTCCATCGTTGCTATCTGCACGTTTGCGCAGTTTGATGTAGTCGCCGTTGAAGTCGGCAGAATAGCGTATTTCATGCATCCGCAGCCACGCTCGTATCCATCAATTTCTTCAATTTAGGCGAATCGGCAAAAATCCATACCAATCGCTCATCTTTCGTGAGCATGATTTTTCGGGATTGGATGAGATAATCCAAAACGACCTTGTATGTTTGATACATCACTTTTTTGGGAAGTTTTCTCCACAATTCAGTCCGTTTGGGGTAATTTTTTGCATTCTTGATTGCATCCTCAATCATGAAAACAGTGTCTAGGCGGGGATAGTGTAAAACACTTAATTGAACAGCCATGGGCATCATATATACTTATATGATGGCCATATATATGGTTATCGCCGCCATTCCGCCAGGGCAATCAAAAGGGGTTATTTCACTATTCGGCCGTAGGGGCGGGGTTGACGGGGTTTTGCGTTTGTTTCTTGGCGGTGGTTTTCTCGCGCAGGATGAATGCGACGAGGGTTGAGGAAATAACGGAAAAAATAATGACCGAAAAAACAATCTGCACCATTTCGTTTCCCAACGGAATGCCGGCCGCGAGGGCAAATACGGATAGCACGGCTGCGGATAGTCCGCGGGGAATCATCCAATACATGAGGGTCTTTTCTTTGGGGGTGCCTTGATGAGATTAAAATGGATGAATGCGTTGACGTAGAAGTAACGGAAAAGCACGATGATGCCCGTGATCAGCAACCCAATCACCATGAATGAAAGCTCCGGGATGCCGACTACGATTCCGAGGAACACGAAGAAGAACACGCGGATGAGGAACGCGAACAAGGAATGAGTCTTGCTGATGTCCTGATCCAGTTGTTCAAACTCGAGTTCGGGAAAAAGTGCTTTGTAGATGGTGTGGGCATTCGCCAGCATGATTCCGGCGGCAAACACGGTGATGGCACCGCTCGAATTGATTGATTCACTGAACGCGAACAAGAGAAACAACGCCCCAAGGGTGGCCGCATACGAGTAATCAAACTTTTTCAGTTTTCCGATGAATGGGCCCCAAAGTAATCCAAAAATAATCCCAATGGAGAGCGCCGAGAACACTTCCAACGCCACCCCCTGCGTAAGAGCGGGAACGCTGTCCAACACCAGCTTGCCCGTCGACAAAAAATCAATGAGGAAAATGGCAATGACCATGGAGAAAGTGTCCGAAATGGATTCAATGGAGAGAATGGTCTTGATTCGGGCAGAGAGGAATGATAGTGAGGTGATAGTGGGAATGGCCACCGAACCACTGATTCCCGCGAGCGCCATCGCGACCAAAAAAGAAAACAGGAACGGAAACCCCATGACCATTAGGAGGGCGGTGATTCCAATCAGTGCGGAGACGAATCCCGCCAGCATGAGTAGGGCACCCCGAAATCCTTCCGAAACGACGTATTTCAAATCAAGGTTCAGCCCCCCATCCGATAGGACGCCAATCACGGCAATGGCACCAATCACGCCTGCCATGCTGGAAATGAAATCCTGCCCAATGAAGTGGAGGGAACCCAATAGCATCCCAAAGAGGAGCAGCCACAAAGTATTGGGGATGTTGGTGCGCTGGAACAAGACGTTGCCGAAAAAGCCCATGAGGATGGTCAGGCCGATCGCCCCAATAGCAAGTTCCATCCTTCACTACCATTTTTGAGATTTTTAAAGAGCCGGGGTCAATAGCGGGAAAACTCGCCTTCGTGCAAAAAGATAAGGGTCGTTCGCATTAATGGTTTAAGATTCCCTTCTTTATTGTAATAGGAAGGCAGGAGGAACAAACCATGTCGAATCCAATTATAGTATTTGAAACAAATCAAGGAGCGTTCAAAGCAGAATTGTTTATGGACAAAGCCCCTATAACGAGTCAGAACTTTCTCGACCTTACCAATAAAGGATTTTACAATGGGCTGAAATTTCACCGCGTGATTGCCGAATTTATGTTACAAGGGGGAGACCCTAGTGGCAATGGTACCGGTGGACCCGGCTACCAAATAAAGGATGAATTTTCTCCCGGGTTGAAACATACTACTCCGGGCATTCTCTCCATGGCCAATGCTGGGCCCAACACGGGGGGGAGCCAGTTCTTTGTGACGCTCGTTCCAACACCCTGGCTGGATGGAAAGCACGCCATTTTCGGAAAAGTGGTTTCGGGAATGGACGTGGTTCAAAACATTGGAAAGGTTTCGGTTAATGCGGATGACGCACCCCTGCAACCCGTGATCATGCAGAAAGTATTCCTCGAAAAGTAATCGCAATAGATGAAAAAGAAACATTTTGTTTTATCGCGTGCATGAAACTTCTTTCCATTCTTGCCGTGAGGCAAAAACCGACGTGTAACAGGTTTTTTTACCAGTCACCCATCCAAAACAAACCAGCGAGGGGCCCGCATCCAACCATCCTTCGGGAGGGGGGATATCGGAACGAAAGCCAATGCATTCCAATTCGATGCGTTGAATGGAGGGGTTGGGTCCGCAGAACCCGCATGCGCTGCCCGCTGGTTTGGGAAAGAAAAACACGATGACCAAGAGCAGTAGAATTCCCATGAGAATAAAATGCGGTTTCATCCATGGGAGTATCGTTGCCCCTGCTTAAAATGATTGGTTTTTGGTTCGGTTTCCGGCTCAGTTGAAAATCTTCATGAAAAGTAATGCTATAGCAAAAAGCCTAAGTATTTGAACAATTGAAGGGCTTTCCTTACAAAGCCAAGCTTTGTGAGGCATCGCAAAAGCGTTGCTTTTGCAATGTTGCAT
>JAGVNS010000124.1 GCA_020053155.1 Nitrososphaerota archaeon | reverse complement strand
TAACCGCTAAACGCAGCAAAAATTGTCGTGCCCTCTCCTGTTGCGAAAAATAAGGTATACCATGCGTTTTTCCCATTTCTTTCCAGGAGAGATTGAGACCGCGATGTTCCATCCACTCCCAATACCCCTCCGCAGAGAGCCTCACCCAAGGTGTTTCAGGGGTGGGTTCAATAAGAAATCCCCAAGACTTCAGCGCGCGTTCCTTCCAGGTAGAATTTTTGGGATGAGCATCAGTCCACGTGCGGGGATGCCAATCGTGAATCTTTTCGGAGCGAGTGGAGTGTCCGTGCGCAGAAGGTCTTGGTCTTTTAGCCATCAAGTAGGCAAAAACATTGCCGAAATATAAAATAGGATTATCGTGAAGCCAATGCCACGCGCTCGACTTCGTTTCTTCGCTTGATGGAGACGCTGTTGTTGTCATCCTTGCTGGCTTGAACGAGTTCTTTGGCCAATGCTTCGGCCGCACTCGTGTTGTTGTTGAAGCTCCCATAAAATCCTGCCAATGCCAAATTCTTCAAACTTTCATCCACGCGCTTCAATGGAGCCACGTCTACGGCTTGCGCGTAGGCCACTCCCCCCTTCTTCATTCGCGTAACGTCTTCGCGTGGGGCAGAATTTTCAATGGCCCGAATCAAAATTTGGATGGGGTTTTCGTTTGTTTGTGTATGAACCATTTCAAACGCGTCTTCCACAATCCGCATGGCTTGGAGTTTCTTTCCGCAGCTTCCCCTTCCTCGAATGTATTTTCCGGACATTTTTCTCTTTCCTTGACCGGAGCGCATGATTTTGTTGATAAGCCGTTCCACAATGTTGAGTTTTTCTTTTTGGAACGCACGTTTCGCTCCTTTTCCAAAAGAATGGGGAATGACGCGAGGAGACAATGATATTTGCCGCGCGAGCGTGGTGTCGCGAATCTGCACGCTCTCCACTTCCCATTTTCCAAATACTTTTGTTTCCATCACTCATCAATCCCTTTATCGTTTCACTTTTTCTTTTCTTCCGCTGCGAAGCATTTCGAGACTTTGTCCGTTTACGTGGGTGATGCGGTATTTTACTCCCCATTGGGAACCATATGGTCCGCCTTGTGAGCCCCCAATTCCTTCGATAATGACTTCATCGTGCTCATCAATAAATTTAATGGCCCCATCGCGCGGAGCAAAAGCGGTGACTTGTTTTCCATTCTTAATCAATTGGACCCTCGCACACTTCATTATGCCCGAGTGTGGCTGTTTTTGAGTGACTCCGCGCTTTTCCAACACGATGGCTCTGGCTTGTGGGGCCCCTTCCAAGGGGTCGTATTTTTCACGCAAACGTAACACTCTGCGCTTGTGATATGGGTCTTTCATGCGCCACTTACTGCGCTTATCCTCCAATTGCCGGGCTGCAAATTCTCCGCGTGCCATTCATTCACCCATCATACCAAGTTTGCCGAAGGAAGGCTTATAAAGAGTTCAACTCGCTTCGCGCTTTCTTTCCAAATTATGCCGTTGCCACCTTTTTCCGTCCCCTTGTTGTTTTTTTGGTGGGTTCAGCGGCCGTTTGCGGCTTGCTCAATTCCATGACTTTGGACTTTCCTGCATCCATGACAAGCAAGGTGGATACCACAAAGGGCTTTCCGCACACGCTTCCCAATTCGAGTCCGCTTCCCGAAAATGAATAGACGGGAATTTCACTCAATTGGGCCAAATGCAATACGTTTTCAGTAGTTAATAGGGGGGTATTTCGCGCGAGCACGAGCAACAGCCCTTCCCCATTTCGAATAGAATAAAGGGTTTCCTTTACCCCAAACAACACTTTTCCCGTGTCAACGGCACGGCGAATTTCTTTTCCGGCTTCTGCACTATCCATACTCCACACCTCCGTGTTTCTCAGGATGGCTACTATCCTAATTCTCTTGAAAAAGGCATATAAATGGAGAGGGGGAGTTGGGGATTGAGAATAGCAACGTATGGTATATGGAACGGGTCTAGAAATCCCAAGTAGCTTCGAAAAATAACATTTTTTTCCTTGTATTTAAATCCAAATTTAAATTATTAACGATAAAATCCACACTATCCCGGAATGGAGAAGAAATATTTTGATATACCCGCCTATAGTAAGTTTTCAGCTCTTTATCCCCCCCTTTAAGAGCAGCTTCTAATCGTGGATTCCCCCAAAATCTTTTCACATGTTCGGCCATTTTTGTTGGCCCACCAGCCATAGCACGCAGGACAGAGGAATGTGAATACGAATAACTTCCTGGCCCCACAAGACCCCTACTCTTAATTCCTTTATCCAAATCTTGCGCTACTTTTATTAGCTCACCATTTCCCATCGAGAATAATTGATGATACATCCTTGTATCATTCTCCCCATGACAGCGCCGTAAAACATTATATACTGCGTTTTCTTGGCTAAACCGTTTCATTTGCTCAGGGGTAAATTTTATTTTTAATCCTGTTCTTTCAATTTCTCTTCGGGTGTTTATACGCGCTCCTTGTCGAAAAAGTTTTTGAGTATGCGAAGCCATCTTAATCCCCGCAACTGCCTTACTGATGTGCCTTTGAAAGTCACGTGAAACACGTGAACGGGACGATGGGGATGATTTTCGCGTTGCCATTCTGAGAAGAGCAATCGCTTAGGTAATATATAATGGTGAGTGGGGGACCGCGTAATGGCCACCCCCTATTTCACCAAAATTCGGCGTAAACACCGCTCCCCTTCATACGCCTCTCGAGCATGGAGCATGCGATAGTTGTCCACCACCAAAATGTCCCCTTTTTCCCACGCATGGATGTAGGTTGGGCTGGTTTCTGCGAGAATACGGTCAATGATGTCAGGAATTTTATCTTTTATTTTGTTAGGTCCCTGCACCACGCGGATGTTGGCTTTGGTTTGACGGTACCACAACACGTTTTCCCCTGTTTGGGGGTGTTTTCCCATGAGGGGCCACTCTCCCTTCGTTCCGGGCTTGTGATACGAAAGCCACACATCCTCAAAAGACGGAAAACGCTTCAAAACTTTTTCAGCGGCCATTTTCCCGTCCATCAACAACGTTCTCCCCCCGCCTACTGAGGGTTGGATGCACTGCAAAAGAATGAAAGATGGCATTTCGGGCGTGTAAATTTTCTCCGTGTGCCAGGGAATGTCTTCCTTCGTGTACGCGCGATTGGTTTTGTCCATGCGTGCTTCACTCACCGAATCATCTTGAACAATGGTTCCAAGTTTATTTGCGAGTGC
>JAGVNS010000050.1 GCA_020053155.1 Nitrososphaerota archaeon | reverse complement strand
TCCATATCTTTCTTTTTGATATTGCTCATATAAACGATCACGTGCAGCTTTTTCACGGGCATTTCTGCTAGGATGATTCAACCATTGCTGATGAAGGGTTTCAACTCTTCTAAAATGGTCTTCAGCTTGTGCGGATAAACGGGCTGACTTTTCGCGCTGTTTAGAAGATCCCTTTCGAACTCTTGCAATTCTTGAATTAAGAGAAAAAAAAGTGGCGCCCTTTACTATTCCTCTCCCCGTTGCTTTTAGCGCTCTGCGAATACGGCCTGGCATTCAATGATCACCCGCTTAACAAAACTTTTCGGGTATAAATAAGTATTGGCCCGCTAATTCTAAGAAATTACCTCTTGGCCAAAACCTTTTCCAAATCCAAATGAATCAGTTTATCCCAGAATCCAATCTTTCCGGCGGGCTTATCCTTTCCGGGGAGAATAACCGAATGCTCCGTGGTTAGCGAGGCAATGGAATCCCCTACCTTGATGTCCACTAATTCCCCTTCAAAGGGCTGGCGGTTCAAGGAAAGGACGCGCACCCAATCGGTTTTGCCTTCCTTTTGTCCGAGAGTGTAAATCTTGTCTTTGTCATGTAAGTGAAATGCTTCGTATCCTTTTTCATTGCGGATGATTTCATTTTGGTATTTGGGATAGAGTTCTGCCCAGAGTTCGATGAAAGTCTTCTCCTTCATCTCGAATCCGTGCTTGGTTTTCTCGCGCAAATAGAGTTTGTTGAACCCATAGTGGCACTGGAGCGGATCGTGACGAACATCCCCGAGCAGTGCTCCTGCACGGGCGCCCGTAGCTTCCGAAAAGGGAGCGGTTTTTCTCCCAAAATTATCCACCAGCAATTTGGGAGTCTGTTTGACCGTGGGACGATTGACTTGCGCCCCTAATGCAAATCCAAACACAAGCATTCCTCCCAGGATTAATGTCGCGGCGTAAATGATTTCAGTTATCCATCCCAATGAATACGCCAAATAGGATAGCAAAAACCATCCCAATGGAAACAACAGACTGAGGAGGCGGGTATTGTCTTCCGCTTTCTGCGCCTCTAAACGAGTGCCGTGAAGGATTTGCTTCCCTTCTCCTGCCCTTACTACACGGACGCGGGGATTGTTTTGGTCTTCCTCATTGGGATAAACCAACACATCGTACAGTTTTGAAACCGGCAATACTTCGGCCATGGCTTGGGCGAGCATGGACTTACCAATACCTGGTACCCCAATCAACAAGACGTTTCGCTTCTGCGCGGCGGCCTTCCGAATGAGTTCAACCGCTTTTTCCTGCCCAATCACCTGCTCCAACAAAGATTTGGGCACATCCACATCTGTTGTGGAGTTAAAATTCATTGGAATGGCCAGCTCGGGCTTCTCGGCTATTTCCAGAGAATGGGAAACGTCTTTCTTTTTGGGTTTAGGAGCCATAGACAAACAAAAATCGTCCTACTTTATGAATAAACTTCCTTCTTTTAAAATGACTTCCTCCATGGCCTAAAGGCCAGTATCCAATCGTTTTTTCGCCGGCCTTCCTGGTAAAAACCATGTTTTTACAAGGCCCACAAAACCAATGGTTTTGTCGGGTTTTCCAAAAGGCCGAATCAAAGCCGAAATGGAAGGGAAAAAGGCGGTTAACGGGGCTTGTTACGACCTCTGCGTGGTTGTCGTGTCAGGCCCCGACTATATTTCCATAGGATTTCTGCTTCGCGCCTGGAACTGGGTGGAATTCCTTCCAACAAGATTCGAGAGACTTGGCTTAGAGGGATTGGTCTGTTTGACTCATACTGGTGGCGAACCTTTAGAGGAACACCATCCATGAATGTATTTATTTTCCGCTTACCCGTTGATGTATCAACCCACGATTGGGCCTTTTTTTCTTGGGCTTTATACCAACGAGTGGGAAATCCATGTGCCTCCTTTTCTTGTAATGAGTGAAACTCCCGATTGGTCTGGTTATTCCGATCAATCACATCGCGAAGAATCTGAAAGAGGGCTCGACCATATGCCTTTTCCCGTGCCCTGCTTGGATCCAAATGCGTGGCTTCTCCACGCAAACCCCCCCACCCCTTGTCGATGATTAGGAAATGTAATCTCCATCGGATTTGATCCGTGAGCCATATCTCCCGCGCTAAGTTGATGACTTCACGCGCATGCTTGCGTTGTTCCAGGGTAAGGGCCACGAATGAAAAATAACCCTTGACATTTATAAGGCCTATTTGACAGGCCATTGATATGTCCATCCAACTCACTTTCCTGGGAACCTCATGTTCCACTCCCACTTCCGAGCGCAACCTGAGCAGCATGGCGCTTACTTTTCGGGGAAACTGGTTTTTGTTTGACACTCCTGAGGGGGTGCAGCAGCGCTTGATGCAAACGGGAATGAGTTATTTGAAACTGGAACACATTTTCATTTCCCACTTTCATGGGGACCACACGCTAGGATTGCCCGGGCTGCTCGCGACCATGACCATTCACGAACGCCAAACGGATTTACACATTTGGGGACCAAGAGAAATTTTTGATAAAGTAAAGCAAGCGCTTGCACTAGGGGATTTCTTTCCTTCCTTCAAAATTATTCCACACGAAATACAGGAAGGAGTGTTAGTGTCGCACAAGGAGTACCAAATTTCCGCTGTTGAACTGAACCACTCCTGCAAATGCTATGGATTCATTTTCCAAGCGCAAAGCAAAGAAGGGGAGTTTCAGCGAGCCAAAGCATTGAAACTCAAAATACCCATGGGACCATTATGGGGAAAATTACAGAAAGGAGAAACGATTGTTGTGAGTGGGAAAAAATATACTCCTGAAATGGTCATGGATTATTCCAAAGCGCAGCGTGGGGCACGCATTGCATACATCATGGACACGTTCCCGCATACTCATTACATTGACGCATTGAAAGGCACCGACATTTTGATTCACGAATCCTCTTTCTTGGAGAGCGAGAAAGAGCGAGCCATTGAAGTGAGGCATTCTACTGCAAAAATGGCTGGAGAGATAGCGAAAAGGGCGGGAGTAAAGCAACTCATTTTGACCCACTTCTCTCCCCGCTACCCTAACGGGAATGAAATGAAAAAGGAAGCCCAAATGGCATTCAAGAATGTGGTGGTGGCACACGATTTGATGCAAATGGAGACGGAAGAGCGATATTCTACAGCTAGCGATAAAAAAACAAGGGAAGTAAAGCGAAAAAAGTAATCAAACAATGGGTTTGGTCAGCAAAAATTCGTATCTTTCGCTGGGAGCCAGTACAACGGGCTTGGTTTTCAAATTGCTTTTCTCTATTTTGCGCGCAAACTCTTCCGGGGAAGCCTGGCAGATGCCGAACGTGTTGTAGTGCATGGGAATGACCACGTCGGGTTTCAATACTTTGGTGCATTTGACCGCGTCCACGACATCCATGGTAATGTTCCCCCCAATGGGAAGCAATGCTACGTCCGCAGAAAAATCAGGAGAAAACTCTTCCACCAAATCCGAATCTCCCGCATGGAAAATGGAAATGCCGTCCCCAGTAATCAAGTAGGCCATGGGATAAAACGCTTGGGGGTGATGGGCAATCTGCACTGCCACATGAACCCCGCGCACGTGCAGCTTGGCATTGGCTTGCACCGCACGCTTACAACGGGCAGGAATGTTTAGCTCGGCTAAAACCGAATCATGGGCAATGACGCATGCCCCATCCCTGTTCACGAGAAACTCGATTGTCTTCTTGTCAAAATGGTCCTCATGTTCATGGGTAATCAGGATGAGCGAAACCTTGGGCAATTCGTTGAGCGTGATGGGGGAAGGAATGAGTCGGTCGTACTGTCCAAAGGACTCGCAATGAATGCAGGGGTCGATGAGCACGCACGATTCCTCAAATTCGAGGAGGAAGGAAGAATGACCCAAAAAACGAATGAACATAGATAAAAGGTACATACGGCCTCCGAGTATAAAAATCACGAGGCAAATGGGGCGCGGGAGTGATTTTGCCGACCCAAACAAAAGGCAATCGAAATTAAAAGCGGAGCACACCCTCATACATCACGATGCGGTTTTCCAAACAAAACGGGGTGTTCTGCCTGATGGTAGTGGGCATGGCGCTGGCTCTGGCACTTGCCCCTGCCCTGGTCTCGGCTCAAATACCGCGCGCGGACAGGAAACAAATCGCATTCCATGAAATAGAAGCGTTCCTCAAGGATGATGGGAGCGCGACCGCCGAAGAACAGTTCTTCTTCTCTTTTTTGGCGGACGAGGCCGAACAGTTTGAAACCGATTTTGAGGAAAACACTCCCAGCCTGTTCGAATGGAAAAAGGATTACCCATTCATCCATCCCTACCTCGGGACCGAGGCCCGGGTGGAAAACATAGAGTTTTTGCTCAATCGGTCGGCGAACCTGGAACCCACGCTCAGATTATCCTATGATTACCCCGAGGGATTGATCCAGCAAATAAAGGTTGGGACGGAAGGGAGAAGCACGCGATGGAAACTATCCGAGATTGCATTGGTTCAATTCATCGCGGGGGGAAACATCAATATTCCATCCAACACGCAAATCAAGATACACTTCCCCAACAATGCCATCATCGACACGCGTCTCCTTCCCCAGGGAATTTCGGTTTCCGGGAACACCATCACCATCACCAATTTCCAGAGCAATTCCCTTCCCATTGAATACACGCTCTTGACGCCCATCGCCGACCCCATCGATGCGGGAAAAATACTGGAAAACGCCCTCCAAAGCCCATGGTTCGCATTAGTGATTGTACTCCTGTCCATTGTAGGGGTATATGCCGCCCTGAACCGGGAAAGATTGGCCGGAAAAATAGAGGATTACGTGATTGAACACTCTGAATTCCGCCCCCAACCCAAACAGGACATCGATGCCGACCTCGAAGGGGAAGAGGGACCATAGAAATGGAGAACAAACCCACCCCCCTTTTTTTGGTCCTCATCGCTGGAATAGGGACCGCACTCCTTTCCCCCATCACCGTGAACGGGGAGCCCATCATCGTGTTCATCATCCCCCTCGCCCTGGTGGCGGCGTATTGGTACAAGGCGGATGAGGGGGTCATCGTGGCGGCGGGTGGAGCGTTGCTGGCGGGCATTGCCCTATTCACCATCCAAGAATGGACGCTTCTCACTTATGCGTTAGCGGCGGCCGTTGCCGTACTCGCGTTTGACTCGGTAGCGGGAAAAAACAAATCCATCGCCAAACTCACCCTGTTTGTTATCCTCGGGACCCTCCTTTTCGAACTGCTAAACGACACGCACGCGGGGCAAAGTCTCTTGTTTCGGGAGGAGAATTTTTTGGGAAGCAACCCTGCGTCAGGAATTCGGATGGTGGTAAATGCCATAATCACGTGGGCCGTGCTTAGCATTTGGCCGGCAAAAGAAAAGAAAGAGTGAATGAGCCTTTTTGGGAAAAAAGCCTCGGGAAAAAAACGTTAATGGGCAAAATGCGTTTTTCCCAAGTTTTTTGCGCATATACTGGCCCAATAGTATCAAAGGGAAGATGATGAGCAAAAAAGCTGAATTAGAAGTAAAGGAAAATCGCCGCTACCCCGCTTAGAACAAGAACCACCCATTCACGCGAGAGTCTGCCCAACCAAAAGTGCCACGTAAAGTAAAGAACAAAGAACTCAAAAACGAGTGAATACCCAAAAAGGCCTGAAAGCATACGCTCAACATTCCATCCAAAACCTCTATAAATTTCACGCATGAAAAAAGAAACTCATCGCTTCGTGCCGAACGATTTGGCATTGCGGATGCCTTTTTGTTGTATTCCAGAAAAGGGAATCTTTTTCCACTTGAGTAGGTTTTGGAGGGAATAATCGTCCGTATACACGCGCACGGACTCTTTCCTATCCACGCTTTCCAATGCTAAGGCTAAAATTTGCTCATCCGCATAGGAAAGACGCTCATCCCCATGTTCACGCGCGATGCGTTGGGCGGATTGTAACGAGGCCATGCATGGATCGGTAATCGTAAAATGGGGGTGTTGGGCGAGGGCGGTTTCCAAGCGCATTTTAGCCACCTTTTCCCTTACTTCGGCTTCGCAGGCGGAAGGCATGACATACTCGTTCTTTTCCAAAAAGGGAAACGAATCCGCGTTAATGAAGACGGCCGAGTCCAGGATGACCTTCATATCCCTTACTCAAAACGCGAGAGTTCAAAAAGGAAATAGGGAAACATACGTAGTATGCCCCCATTCAAGCGACAATTACAGGAAAAGCTGAAGCACGCGTTGTCCGCAAGCGAGTTGGAATTAGTGCCGAGCAGTTTTCAACGGTTGGGACACATTGCCATTGTTCGGTTGAAACAGGAATTGGTCCCGAAAAAAGAGTACGTGGGGGAAGCAGTGTTGGCCATTGTCCCTGGAGTCAAAACCGTGTGCCTGAATACCAAAAAAATAGAGACTGAATTCAGGCAGCCCAACATTGAATTTTTGGTTGGAGAAAATAATTTGGTGGTGGTTCACCGCGAGCATGAGTGTATTTTCCGTTTCGATGTCACTAAATTGATGTGGTCCATGGGAAACATGAACGAGCGCAAACGAATGTATGAGATGGTGAAGCCCGGCGAAGTGGCGGTGGACTTTTTTGCGGGAATGGGGTATTGGAGCATCCCCATTGCCAAGCACGCACAACCAGGACACGTGTATGCGATTGACGCCAACCCGGATGCGATTGACGCCCTGCGAGAAAATCAAAAATTGAACAAAATACCAAAGGAAAAGATGACGGTTATCCAAGGGAAGTGTGAGGAGGTGGCTCCTACTCTTGGGCACATTGCGGACCGCATCATCATGGGATATTTGCCCGCCCCTACGTTTGCGCTGACGGCAGCCTTCCACACCTTCAAGCCACGAGGGGGAACCCTCCATTATGAAGGCGTATGTGAGGAGGGAAAATACGATGAATTGTTACAAGACGTGCGAGACCAGGGAACGAGTTTGGGTTGGAACGCTGAACTCCTGCACGCGCAACCGGTTAAGAGCATGGCGCCGCGAAAGTGGCACTATGTTCTTGATATCAAAGTGACCCCCCTTGATTGGGATGAGGGAAGTATGGGAAAAATAAGAAAAGAAAAAGAATCGAAACAAAAAATTAGGGCGCGCGAATCACATACAAGCGCAGTTCCTGCGCAATGACACATTTACCATTTTTAACGTGACCCCGAAGAAATGTCTGCATCTTTTCTTGTTGAGCGGCGGATGATTTTCCACGCAGGAAGGTGTTTGAAAACACCTCAAACGCCCATTCAGGGGATTTGAATTCAAACGCTAAGGGAACGCTTCGAACATCCACTTTCCACCCCTGCTCCGCGCACCATTTTGGAAAGGCTTTGGCAAACTCCTTCGATAAACGCACGTGGTCGGGCTTCACTATTTCCTCAAATTCAGGCAAGTCTCCTTCTCCTGAACCAAAACCAATCACAATGGGGGCGTTGGCTTGCGTCACGCGCACGCACTCCTTTATTATTTTCTCCCAGCGCGATTTGGCGTGATGAATAACCCATATGCAATACGTGCCCTCCGAAGCCCCATCATCAAAGGGCAGGGAGACTAAGGGAGATTGAACAATCTGAACTTTCTCCTTCAACCGGTTTTCAAAGACCATATTTTCAACCACTTTAATGGTCCAATCACTCTCATCCACTGCTGTAATGGTTTCGGCAATCTTGGAAAAGGGCAAAATGAGCCGACCCGGGCCGCACCCTACCTCCATGACATGCTTTCCCTTGATTTGAGCCGTTTCCGCAATCGCTGGAAGCTCCCGTAAGTCGCGATACACCGAGGCTTTGACCATTTCGACCCAATAATCCCAATAGACGGAGTCTTTTTTGACAGGGGAAGGAAGCACGTACCTATTTTGCAACCATGAGAATTAAAACCGATGGGCAGGGGAATAAAGTATGAGTCAAAAAGCATCAGCGAGGTTTGAAATGACCAAAAAACACCACGCGAAAATTCTACAAGGGGCCATTACGGAGAAAAAAATAGACCCGCTCATGATTCCCATTTCTACTTTTCTAAACAAACTCCCCAAATACTTTACCACTTCTACCTGCTCGGGGAGAATTACCCTCATGGATTTGGAAGCAAACGAACACAAGCGCAAAGGGGCGTTCTTTCGAAAGTGGCATCGCATGGTGAAATTGGAAGAAGTGTGGAAAGGAATGATGGACAATTCAAACACGGGAAACGTGTGGTTTAAGCAGGATGCGTTTGTGTATGTCATTGGAACGGATTCACGAGAAAACGCCCAGAAAGTGTTTGATGCATGCCAAAAGACGGGAATCAAACGATTTGGGGTGCATCATTTTGGGGAAGGAAAAATAATCCTTGAAGTGTTTGGCACGCAATCCATGAGCGTGCCCGTAAAAACGAGGGCAAAAATATTGGTGGACAAAAAGTATGTGAAAGAACTCGTTATAATTGCCAATCGCAAATGGAAAGAGAATGAAAAGAAACGAAAAGAGTTTGAAAAGAACTTGCGCGCAATGGTAACGTGAGCGTTACACCTATTACTCCACCACCACAATTTTAGGAAGCTCTCGGCTGAGAGTCCAGGCCATTTCCATACAATATGCCCCCACGTTTTCAACGGCAATCAAATCCCCTTTTCCTAATTTGGCGTGAATTTGTCCAAACTCATCCGAGCCAAACATTAAGGGGCCCCCTAACCTAAAATGTTCCTTCTTTTCACCGGTTTCACTCAATGCAAAAAAGCGAAACGGACTCATGGAGATGCGGGGGAGAACGTTGATGCCCGCATCCAAGAGTGCAAAGGATTGTTCCTCCCCTTTTTTTACGTGCATTATTTTTGAAACAAAAATAAGACTGTCCTCTACCAAAAAACGGCCCGATTCCAAATACAGCGCACAGGTTTTTAGATAGCTTCCTAATTGTTCTCGAATGATTTTTACATACGAATCTAATCCTTCTTTTCGCTCAACCAAGGTTGTTTTTCCCGGGAAACCCCCACCCAAATCAACTGCGTGCACATTCGGAAAATCCTCCAAAAAGACCGCCACGTGCGAAACGAACGTACAGTATTGCGAAACCGAACAATTTGTTCCAGGGTGCGCGTGAACCAATGTGACGTTAAGTCCTAATTCAATGAAACGAGGAAGGAGCGATTTTATTTCACTGGGAGAAAAACCAAAGCGGTGGGAATCAAAGCGAATGCGCACTCCTACATTCAAAGGTTTTTTTTCCGAAAGCCGGGAAACTTGTTCGGCATGCGAAAGGGAATCGAGAATAATGAAAGCGTTTTGGGAAAGCGCCTCTTGAATTTCCTTATCGGATGACGCGCAACTATTGAAAATTTTTGGGGTGGAGAAAGAGGAAACGGCGTGCAATTCACGGAGGGAGACGCATTCGAATCCAGATTCCATCTTGTTCAATACATTCAAAATGGCAGTATTGGGATTGGTTTTGACCGAATAACACACGTGAAGGGTTTTGGCAACCCCACGAAATGAATCCACGAGCTCAAAATAACGGGCTTGCGCGACGCGTGGAAACAATACCCCAAAGGGAGTGGGATGGGAAATAGCCATTTCAGCCAACCAAGCCTTGTCACGCGGGTTCATATCTATCAGCCCGGCGCAAACCCTTAAAGCGAAACCCCTCAACACATATATATGCTTCAAAAAAACAGGACACGAGTCACCCTGACGAGAGTTTCAACTTCCCTCTCTTCGGAGAGAAGGGCCTCTTTCTCGGTAATGGAAAAAGAACGGCTCCCAGTGGCTGACTGGCTGGCGCACCAGGCCGGGCACCACCCCCGCTTGCGAAGCGCGATACACCCGTTTCAACGATTGGCGTTGACGGCCGCACCGATGCGCCCCATGCTTCGGCACACCGCAAGTAAAACTTCTTTTCCCGATGTGTTTATTGTGTTAGGAGAGAGCGAACCCATTCATCGCGAATGGTTGCAGAGGATAGATGTTGTGTGACAGGCCTTATGACTCCACTTTTTAGGTAAAATTTTAGTGGGAAAGCCCCGTTTTTTGTTTGTGCGAAAAACGGAGGGTCTTTCCC
>JAGVNS010000082.1 GCA_020053155.1 Nitrososphaerota archaeon | reverse complement strand
CCTCTACCGTTTTTTTAGGAATTTTTTGTTTTATTTTTTCCCATTCTTTTTGGTTGACGCGAAGATTGAGCGTTCCTGGAAATGGAGTAAATGCCGTAGTGTTACGAATTTTTTCTAGATATACCGGTTGTCTCGTAAATTGTTGGGCGGCACCCAATCCATCGGTTACTATTCCTGTCACTGATGTTCCTTTTTTTTTCATTTGGAGAATTTCCCCCTTACTATTGCAACAAAAAAACGAGCGATGTCACGTGTAAAGCGTAGCGAACTCTGTCCCTTTCGATGATCCACTGAAATGGGGGTTTCAGTGTAACGAAACCCTTTTGCAATGGCGCGTGCCGTTAATTCCGCTTCAAAATCCAGTCCCTTCGCGTGAATGGGCGTTTTGAGTATCCATTCTTTCCTGAACGCGCGCAAACCTGAGGTGACGTCTGTCACGTCCTTTCCAAGGATGATGCTGGCAATGGCGGCGCCCCCCTTGTTCGCCAGGTATCGATGTAGTGGGAGATGGATTTGAGTCTTTCCGGTGAATCGTGATCCTACCACCATGTCGTAGTTTTCAAGTTCGGTTATCAGGCGTGGAATGGCTTCGGGAGGATAAGTGCAGTCGGCATCTATTGTCACAATAATGTCATTCCGTGCTGTCTGAAACCCTTTTTGGAGCGCGGCAGCCTTTCCCTTGTTGATAGGGTAAAAAATAACTCGTGCGCCGGCTTTTTTGGCAATGCTTTTGGTGTCATCCGTTGACCCATCACCCACTACCAAAAGTTCATCTCCCTTTTTCATTATCTTTTTGCAACGTTGAATGGTTTCATGGATTCCCAATTTCTCGTTGTAGGCTGGAATGACAATGGAAAGAGCCATGATTTACGTTGAGCGTGGATTTGTATATATACAATTCTATTTTATCGCGTAAATATTAGCCCACACCTGCGCGTCTCCTATTTTCATTCGAACTTTTGAAAACCCAGCAAAACAATTGTTTTGCGGGCCTCATAAACCTTTTATGTTTTATTCGGAAGTTCGATCAAACGGTTTGATACCTTGCCCTAGCTCCTCACCTGCGGCCACGCGGAAGTTAGGGTGCCGTTAGCGAAAGTACCCTTGCGTTCGATCAACCCGACTCAAGGGCTGGGCGGCGTTCTTTCTGAATGCGGGATACCCCTGCCTTTAGACCGGGGAGAATGTCATTTTACATCCCTTCTCGACTTCGTTTACGCTGTCCAATATTGTGCGTGAGAATGGTTTTTGTTTTCTTTTTCCATTTGACTTTTACGATAGGGTGTATACCGAATACCATGGCGTTTGATGGTCAAGTTGGCCGCAGAAGCCGTTATTCAATTCCTGCATCAAGGCCATATCAAATGCCCCAAACTCGGGGCGGGGATTTTTAGGGAAGTGAAAAAGAACATAACGGATTCCTTCCTCCCTCAAGAAGTCACAAGCCGGAATAGTAGGAGCGGTATAAGAAGAGTAATCCCTCACCGTTGCTTTTTCGAGACCCAGACGAATGTAGTTGGGAGTATTGGTCACATACACGGTTGTTTTGGGGTTATTGGGAAATGTTTTTCCCAAATCCTGCATGATTTGTTGGCCCACGGTTTGGCCATTATCCTGTGCCACCGTATAGCGTGCCATGAAATACAGCGAAAAACTTGAGGTGAAGAGAAGAAGCATTACAAATAATCCCCTTGCCATTCTTTGAGTGAATGGTTTTGAAAATAAGTGCGTGTAGCGCGCGATGCACAAATTCGTCAATATCGCTGCAATAGCCATAAATGGAATCAAAAAACGCGGCAGGGCATCTGGCCGGGCAGTAGAAATGGTTACCAGGGACACCCCCAGGACGGTAATCAACAGTCCCAAGGCCAGCCACCCCACCATTTTTTCTTCCATTGATTTGACCACCTTGAACGAAATAACAAACCCCACCAAAAGGAGGGGAGACAACTGGTTGAGTATCCCCATCCAAAAAAAGATAGATAGGGTGGCACCTGCATTGCGGATGATTCCATCAATAATGGGGTAGGCAACCAGTGTTGCATTTCCTGCGGCGAGTTTGAAGGATGAAATGGAAGGTCGCATCATGAAGGTGAGAAGATAGAATCCCCCTCCCAGTAAAAAAGCAGGGAAAAGCGTGGGAAAGTGATTCAAAACACTGGAGCGGAATTTCCATACGAAAATTACTAGAATGGGTATGGCAAAGAGGAGTCCAGTTCCCTTGGTCCCAACCATTGCACCCGCAACTAGGCCAAGAAGCAACGCATGGATTGGGGAATACTCTTTGTGAATAACCAAAAGCAGGTAACACGCCCCCAATGCTAGCATGCCAAGGAAAACATCCGTATAGGCGGTGGGAATTTGAAATAAAACCTGAAGGCTCAGCACGTACAGGAGGGCCCCTCCCCCCATGGAAATGCAAAGATGCCTCCCAATAAGCACAAAAAATGCCAGGCTTACCGCTAAAACCAGCAGGGGAATGATATTGGCTGCAGGCTCTGATATTCCCCTCACCGTGCCACGGAGGGATTCGTACAGTTTGGGGAAATAATTAGAGCGCACTTCATACGAATTTTGGGGGTTTTCATAGAATGCCACGCTCCCCTTTTCCGCAATCTCATTTTCAAAGGGAAGGTGATAACTTACCGCATCGTATGAATAATCGGGGGATGAAAAAATAATGTTGGCCGCCATAACAAAGGTTATTCCAAAAAGAAGAATGGAGAAAATGGAAACAGCCGAGCGTGGAAATGGAGGAATCTCACTCTTTTTAGGAAAATATTTTTTCCAATCGAAAATGATTCCAAGCATGGCCAGTAAGCCAATCCATACGGTTTGGGAGGGAAGTAAGGGATAAACAAATCCCGCCAAGTAAACAAGGGAGCCCACTCCCACCATGGACAAAAGTATTCCAATGGTCACTCGTTCAAGAAATGAAGATGGACGAAAATAGCGGGTGAGAAAAAGTCCCGGAAAAATAACCAAAGAAAGTGCCAAAAAAAATGAAATGAGTTCGTTCATCGTTACCCTCCTGAACCATTGTATTCGTAAATCCTGATAACTTCCCCTGATTGAGTGGGAGAAATGGTTTTCCACACCGCGTACACTTTCTTGAAACCCAGTCGCATAAGAAGGGGGCCATCCACATACGTTCCATAAAAGGGATTTCTCCAGACCATATCAATGGCGTAAATCTTTTTCCCGGATAGTGTTTTAAGTTCCGCTTCAAATTTTTCAGGAGTAGGGGGATACTCCCGGATGCGGCCCCCATACTTGGCTAATTCAATTCCACTAAAGAGTCTCGTTTCCCGCTCTTTAAAATCGTAAATCCATCCCTCAGCTGCATGAGCAGATAACCACGCCCCCTCTTCCGCATACCCAATAGGAATGGAGGTTTGTGTAAAATAGCCCACTGCCGGGGAAAAAGAAAGTCCTATAATCAAAAGAAGGGCTCCCGTGCGTGCGATGCGTGAAAGAATAATGCGCTCAAATGGAATGTGGAAAAATCCGATAGCGGCTAACACCGTCATGGCGGGAAGCGCGGGCAAGTACTGTCGATATGTTCCTATCGGATAAAAAAAGGAAAGAAGATAAACCAAAATCCAGGCGTATAAAAAAAGGCGGGCAGGAGTTCTATTTTTGCGTTCCATCCATATGCCAAAATAGGCAAGGAGTAGCATGATTGGTATCATTGCGCTGACAAAGTAAAGCATATTTGTTAGGAGAGTGGGAAATAATCCAGCGCTAAAAATAAAGTCGCGCGCCCGGGTGAAAGTCCATATTGACCATATGGCTCCCCCTCCCGCCAGAACTAAAATTGTTTTCTGAAAAAGTGAAAGAGAAAACCCTTCATTTTTGTGTCCATGGGATTCGGCGTTTTTCCAGTAAAGAAGGAGCGCGGCGATGGGAAGGCCCAAAACCATGAATCCACTTCTCTTAACCATGAGGGCCAGAAAAATTCCTCCCATTCCCCACCATGGGAACCCAGCCTTTGGTTTTTCCAGCCATGCTAAACAGGACAATCCCACTAATGCGGCTGCTGCCATGAGGGCGGTATCAAGTATTCCTTGGTGGGCGGTTCCCAGAAAGACGCCCGCAGTAGTCAAAAAAAGAGAGGAAAGAAACCCTATTTTATTTCCCCCGATTCGCTGGCCAATAAGGAAAGTGAGCAGGATGGTGAAAAGACCGAACCCAATACTTGTTATGCGGACAGCTTGAAGAGGGGTTAACAGCCCCACTCCTAAACTGGCCAAAAATGAAAAAAGGGGAGGATGATATTCCCAGACCATCGGGCTGAACACCGCTCCCATGTCTTGGTGAATCTGCAACGCATACCACGCATACAACGATTCATCGCTCCCCACGGGTTTCAGATCCAAAAAATAAATCTGCAGACCAAGGTAGAATAGGAGAAGGAGTACTACTCCCCACTTGACGAGGCGAGTACGTGCTGCTTCAGTCATTTCAATGCGTCCCAATCGTTGTTTTTAATGGTTGAGTAAAATAGGAAAAGAATATGCAAACGCCCATTTTTTCACGTCTTGGGAATCTCCGTCATCCCATACATGTAGGGGTGTAAAATTTTGGGAATGAGAATGCCCCCCTCCTTGGTTTGGTTGTTTTCGAGGATGGCCCTGAGCATGCGCGCGTTTGAAATGCCCGTCGCATTGAGCGTGTGTACATATTCTTTGCTTCCATCTGCGTTTGTGAATTTGATATTCAATCGCGTCGCTTGATAGGCCGTGCAATTGGACAGGCTCATCAGTTCAAAGTACTTTTTTTCCCTTGGGGAATACCCCTCAATGTCATATTTTTTGGCGGCCACAATCCCAATATCCCCCGTGCAAACGTTCACTACACGATAAGGAATTTCCAGCCCCTGCATCATTTTTTCAGTGTTTTGGAGCATGCGTTCATGCCACGTTTTGCTTTCGTTCGGTTGGCATATCACCACTTGCTCCACTTTGTTGAATTGGTGCACGCGGAAAAATCCCCGCTCGTCTAAACCGTGCTTTCCCACTTCTTTTCGGAAGCAGGGAGAAATTCCCGCCAGTTGAATGGGGAGTTTGCTTCCTGGAAGGGTTTCGTCCATGAATTGCGCCGTTAATGGGTGTTCACTGGTAGCAATCAAATACAAATTCTCATTTTCTATTTTGTAGAGTTGATTGTCAAATTCCGCCAAGTCCGTGACTCCCTCATACGCTTTCCGATTCATCATGTAGGGTGGCTGCATGGGCACAAACCCATCCTGCATAAGCATGTCCAGTGCATACCGCGTGAGGGCCATATCCAGAAGCGCAAGCGACCCTTTGAGCGCAAAAAAACCAGTTCCGCTTATTTTTACCGTACGTTCAAATTCAACTCCATCAATATTTCGGGCAATTTGCCCATGATGCAGGGGTTTAAAATCCAATTTTTTTATTTCTCCCCATTTTTTCACTTCCACATTTTCCGCATCATCTTTCCCAAACGGCACATCCTCTTCCAAAATATTTGGGAGGCGCATTAGGGTTGAACGTATTTTTTCTTTGAGTTCATTCTGCCTTTTTTCGGTTTGAACGATTTGCGCTCCCACCCCCTTTGATTCCTGCACTAATTGTTGTTTTTCAATGGGATTGTCTTTTACTTTTGCTACCTGCTGCGTGAGTTGATTCCGTTTCGCGCGCAATCCTTCCGCGTCCTGCAACAATTTCCGGTACTCCAAATCGTCTTGAATCAGTTGATCAAACAATTGTAAATAAGGCGCATGCTGTCTCCGCGAAAGGTTTTCTCGAACCTGTTCCTTATTCTCCCGGATGAAATGGATGGATAGCATTCTCACTCTAAAACAAAAAGGCGTTTTAAACCTGTTCACTATTTCTGCTGCTTAAGGCCATTTTTTGATTTCCAGCGTACGCGAATTGAAGCATAATCGTTTTTTCCTTTCCCAAAATACGTATGGACATCAAAATGGAGATGGGGCCCCAGGTGGGCAATCCAACCCGTTTTGCCAGAATATCCAATTATTTGCCTGGCTCTGACACGATTCCCTCTCTTGACTCGTGATCCGTTTTTCCGTATGTGTTCATAGATGGTATATTCTCCGTGTGCATGTAGAATTTCGATGTAGTTTCCGAATTCATCGAAACTTTTCGATTCTCCCCCAGTGTTTGAATCATCTTTTACGTCAAACACAACCCCATCCAATGACGCTCGAATGGGCACATTTTCGGGTACGATGAAGTCGATGGCATGTTTCCATTTTCCGCGATGGGCCGGGGACTCATCATAGGAAATGCGCGTAATGTTCCGTCGCGCAATTGGATAATAATACTTGTTTTTTGTCACCTTCATGCATGTATCAACTCGTTTATTTTCCGTGCCGAAATGTAGTCGTTTTCGCTTAACCCGTTAATGGCGTGCGTCCATAGGGTGAGGGTTACCTTGTTCCAGTGAATCTCGATGTCGGGGTGGTGTCCCTCTTTTTCCGCCATTTTTCCCACCGCATTTACGAAACTCAGGGCGTGTGCAAAGTCTTTGAATGTGAACGTGCGCACAATTTTTGGATATTTTAGCAGCCAATGGGGAATGAATGCGAGCAGTTCCTTGCTCTCTTTTTTGGTGAGGGGAGGAATGTCCCCTTCGCAGGGTAGGCAATGGGAGGGAAGGTGCTTCATTTCTCCAAAACGCCCTTTTCCTTTAAATATCCCGTGATGCCGGTATTGGTTTACAAGGGATTGTATATGGGAACGGTTTCTGAATTTTTTAGGGGCATCATCAAGGGCACCAAAATCATTGTGCAGAAAGTGGGGGCTTTTATCATGCTTATTTTTGTCCTTGGTCTTTTAGCAGGGGCCTATATCGTTTCTGCGCAATTATCTCCTCTTTGGTTTGCGGCATTTGCACTCGTCGTAGTTGTTTTGTGGAATGATTTTGGGGAAGGAATGATGGTCCTTTTGCTCCTGCTCCTCTTGTTCATATTCTTCCCCCAAATTTTTCCTCCCATCCAACTCTGAACGCACTTTTTTTCTTATTTTGGGGTGCGCATTTTAGGAACCCCTTGCGAGAACCCTGTCTTTTTGAAAGGGCAGATGAATGGTTTTTCTCGCAAGCCGTTCACGGGAAACAAAACCCTGCGGGCTTCAGCCCGCCGCAGTTTAGAAACCTTAATAAATTATAAAATGTATTTTAGTTGTATGAGATTATTTTTGTCTGGCGGGGGAAGCGGAAAAGACTCCATAAAATTAGAAAGAAAGTTTGCTTCTGCTATTGGTAATACCAAACCTCTCTTGTACATCCCCATTGCGATTGATACAAAGAAACACCCCTATTCTGAATGTTATAAATGGATTAGTGGAACATTCAATCCATTAGGAATAAATAAAATTGAGATGTGGATAGAAAAAGAGTTAAAAGCAAACACAGAAGCAGAATTAAAAAAATTTGGCGGAGTATATATCGGAGGGGGAAACACCTTTTACCTTCTAAACTATTTAAGAGAGTCTGGTTTTCTTTTGAGATTAGAGAAACTTATTAGAAATAATGTTCCTTTTTTTGGAGGAAGCGCCGGTGCAATAATTTGTGCGAAAACAATAATTCCTGCATTAGCGGCCGATCCAAATGAAGTCGGTTTGAAAAATTTTGATGCCATGGATTTTGTGAGAGGGTATGATTTATGGTGTCATTATGAGCCAAAAATGAATGAAGAAATCCAGAAATATAAAAAAAAGTATGGACTAAAAATAGCCGCTTTGCCTGAAAACACGGGGCTATATGTAACCGATAAGGTGATTGAAGTTATTGGTCCCGGCTCTGCATACCTTGCAGATGATAAAATGAAAGAAGTCAGACCCAAGCAGAAGATAAAATTCTAGGGCGGGCCCTATTTTTGTCCACCCAAACGGTGTTGCCTCGCAACTCAAAATTTTTGAATGAGAGAAAAATCCTTGCAGGATTTTGCCCAAATTTTCACTTCGTGAAAACTTCTCTTAATCGCGATGTTATAGCAAAAAGCCTAAGTATGTGAACATTTTCGCGGCTTTCCTTACAAAGCCAAGCTTTGGGAGGCGTCGCAAAAGCGTTTCTTTTGCAATGTTGCATATAGCAAACCACCCAATAGAAGTTCCAAAATTAAAATGGTTTGCTATAAGTCCAATCGATGTCGACTCGCACGATATCTTCCATCTGACCGAAAGTTTTCGGAAGATTTAAATAACACCCAGAGCCAATAATAAATATGGAATGGAAAACTTTCTTTAAACCAACCATTTCAAAGATAATTATATTCTTAATATTGATGCTTAGTTTGAATTATTTGATAATTTCATCCACCTATGTTTCTGATGCCAGAATTCTTGTTGGTTTGCCATTAGGCTTCTGGCCAATTGGAAGTTTTATGATGTGGCCAAATGCTCCAACTCCACCAACCATTGAATTTTCATGGATAAATTTCATTATTGATATAGTATTCTGGTATTTAGTTTCTTGTGGAGTTGTCGCTTTATATCATAAAATCAGAAAAAAATAAGCTCGTCGACATTGATTTCTCCGAATTGCTTCGCAATTTTTGACTTTGTCTTTCAGAAAAAGGGACTTAACAGCGCTTATACGGTTCCGCCTTCGCTCT
The DNA here is from genome assembly GCA_020053155.1 of Nitrososphaerota archaeon. Classification (GTDB taxonomy): domain Archaea; phylum Iainarchaeota; class Iainarchaeia; order Iainarchaeales; family VGJJ01; genus VGJJ01. The sequence goes on along the minus strand of JAGVNS010000082.1, from coordinate 138 downwards.
GCTGCTCGGCTCCACCCAATTTTTCCTTCCGAAAAACTGCGTATAAGCGCATACATTTAACGCAATCTGCCTCCGCCCTCCAACGCACTCTGGGACATAATTCAGTTGGTCATGTGGTTGGCTGAGTAGTTGTGTAGT
>JAGVNS010000100.1 GCA_020053155.1 Nitrososphaerota archaeon | reverse complement strand
TTAGGCTGGAGCACGGAAGAATTATTTCGTGTTGTTGTAGGGGCGACGAATTCAAAAGAGTTGGAACAAGAAATGGAAAAATGGACCACTAGAGAAAAAGAACTAGGGCTCAATTTCGGACTAGGACTCAATTCATTCGTGGTAGTAGTGGACACCAAGACCGGAAAAGGAAAACTTCTCATCGTGGATGTCGTCGAAACACACATCCCTGAAAATTTGAGAAAATGAATGGGGGTGGCGTGATTTGAACACGCGACACCATCGTCTTCAGCGATGTGCTCTCCCAGGCTGAGCTACACCCCCAAAACCTTTTAGCAAAAGGTTTGCGAAAAAAGCTTCGCAGACCCCTTGAGTCGGGTTTATCGAATGTTGTGGGATTGCTTCGCAACCCCACGTCCTGAATAGCAAAGAGCATCGATAAACGGTTATAAAACAACCCCAAAAAAGCCTACTGCGGGTTTGCAAAACCCGCTGCTAGTCCGTCCGTGTAGCCGCAGGTTAGCGGCTCTAAACACTTATAAAACAGGCTTTGAAAGGCCGGCCGCAAGCATTTTAGGGGGTTGTTTCGTAGGATGTTTCATGCCTGCAAACAAAATAAGCATTGAGAAAGCCAAGAAGGACAAGTTGTTCTATTTTGTGGCAAATGTAGTGGTATATCGGGAAAGCGATGGGCGGTGCTTGATTCTCAAGCGACATGAACGGGAAAAGGTACACCCGGGAAGGTACGGCGTTCCCGGGGGAAAATTGGAGTGGAACGATTTGCAAATTGGAAAACAAACGCGCATTAATGGAGACGTGTTGGATTTTGAGAATGCAGTCGAAAAATTGGTTGCCCGAGAAGCAAAAGAAGAAGCGGGAATTGAAATATTTCCCGAACTGAAATACATTAATAGTGTCGCGTTTATTCGGCCGGATGAGACGCCCGTGGTATTGGTTAAGTTTGCCACCAAATACAAAAGCGGGAAAGTGAAGCTGGAAGAAGGAGGGTTTACAGAATATGCGTGGGTGAACGCGGAAGAAGTGAAAAAGTACCCGTGCATTGATGGGGTGCATGAAGAAGTGCGGAAAACGATTGAATTGTTTTCGAAGAAATAACTATTCTATTCCGCGTAGCGCAATCACGGGATCCATTTTCGCGGCTCGGCGCGCAGGAATGTAACCGGAAATCATTCCCACAATCATGGCAAACAATAACGAACCAATAATGAGACTAATATCTACCTCTACTTTCAGGGCTAAACCCGATGCCACGGAAATGGCCCCGACCAGGAAGGCCAACCCATAACCAGCAATCACCCCAAATACTCCTCCAACCAATCCGATGAAACCCGCTTCCGCGAGAAAGACGGAAAGAACCAGGGTGTTCGTGGCGCCCACGGCCTTCATCACGCCAATTTCACTCGTACGTTCCAACACGCTCATAATCATCGTGTTCATGATCCCAATTCCCCCAACCAAAAGAGAAATGGAGGCAATTCCCACTAACACCAATTGAATAATTCCCAAAAATTGTCCAATCTGGTCCAACAATTGTTGAGAAGTAGCAACCTCGTAGACCTTTTGATCTCGACCATAGACGCTTTCAAAAATGCGCTCCACTTTGCGTTTGACCAAATCCACATCATCCTTGGATTCGGTCTTAACCAAGAGAAAAACAGGATCCGTGTCTTCAAACAATTGATCAAACCCCTTTTTGGTGATGAAAACAGTGTTGTTGGTATTGGGTCCCCCCCCAAACGACTGGGCGCTGGCCTTGGTCACCCCAATGACTTTGAAACTTTTTCCTTCAATCTTTATTTTCTCCCCCACACGAACATCGCTTTCAAACGTTTCTTGGGCGAGATTGTGCCCCACAATAACGGAAAAAACATCCCTATTTTCCAAATCACGACCTTCTTCCAATTCCACAAACCCAGTATCTTCAAACTCGGCTGCTTCTTCGGGGGTGGTGGCAATAACAGTGCCCGTCACGACTTCCCGACCCACCTTAATCGTGGTAGGGGCCATCAACGGAGCCAACACGACCTCCACTTCCGAAATCCCACGAATCTGATTAATCGTACTCTCGGAAAGCGTCTTAAAATTGGTGACGGGAGAATCTCCTTGCGATGCAAGTTGACCCATGGGAGCGATGAAGAGGGAATTGGAACCCAGTTGCTCAAATTGTTCCTGCGCCGCATTGTTGAGACCAGAACCCAATGAAAATAGCGTGACAATGGCGGCAATTCCGATAATGACCCCCAACAAGGTTAAGTAGGAACGCAGCCCTTGATGCGTCAAATTTCCCACCGCAAAGGAAGGGACTTCAGAAAGAGGATTCATGGGCGAACATCACGCTCCACCCATTCTACTTTCCATTCCCATTCGTGGGTTTACGCAGACGGAACCACCAATACCCAATGCCCAGAATGACGATGGCAATGATCCAGAGCGGAAAACCATTTTCTCCATTGGAAGAGGGAACCTCGCTGGGGGAATATACGCGCACGTTCACGGATTTCCCTATCTGTGTCACGTCCCCAAACTCGTTCTTGTAAAATAACGAAACGTTTACGAGGTACTCACCCGGTGCCACGGAAGGGGAAACCACCCCGTCCAATACCAACGAGTCAAAATCATCCGACTCAATCGTGCCAATGAAAAAATCCTGCGTGGGAATGGAAAAAAAATCCGATTGCACGCGGGCCTGCACGAACTTCGCTGGACCCAATCCATTGTTGAACAAGTCAATCGTTAATCGCGAGGGTTTACCTGGAACCAACAATGGTTCGGCGTCCGCGGCAATCGCCTCAAGATTGGGGCCCCCCACCACTTTCAACCCCACGTAATCGGTTGTAGAATAACTGGTCTTGTTTTCGTCATAATACGTCAAGGTGACGGGAACAAAATAGGGCTTTGATGTCGCGGAAGGGTTGACGAGAATGGGAACATTGACAACCGTGGTGTTGTTCACGCCCAATTGTGCAATATATTGTGAGGAAGCGCCTAATGGAACAATGTCACGCTCCACAATGGTACCCGTACTGGTGACCGTGCGATCTTCCTTCAGGCTTACCAACACATCCACGGCGGGAGAGGAACCCGTGTTTTTGATCGTCAGTTGAATGGAATCCATCTGACCCGTCCCCACGATGGTGGGAATGGATTGAATGATGGAAAGAATGGGCTTGCGCGACAACACTTGAATGGAGACGGGCAAAATCCCCCCCGATTTTCCCTGCTCGGCCGCTTTCAAGTTAAGGGTGTACGCTCCATCCAAGGCGTCCGGGGAGACTTGTATCTTGTACTGGACTTGGACGGTCGTATAGGCGGGAATCCCCCCCAAACTGCGCGTGAGCGTGTCCGTAGGCTCGATAGAAAAGGGAAAGGAAGTATCTCCCGTACCTTCCCCCAACTCCAAGGTAAAGACTACGTTCTTGGCGAAAACCCCATTGTTGTTGTACACGTATGCATACAGGGTAAACGTCTGACCCGGAATGACGGGAGAAGGATCCACGTTGTAGGATGCGACGGTTACCACTTGCGCGTGGACCAATGGGAACAGCACCAATAACCCAAAAAGTAGTATCAACCCGTTTCTCATTTGTAGTTACCCCTCGCTTTTTCTTTTACCTTGCGAACGACCTGACTCTTTTCAATCAGACCATCTTTAATATGAATGATACGCTGGGCACGCTCCGCCACGTATTTTTCGTGGGTAACGACAAGAATGGTTTTTCCCTGCTTTTGATTCAATTCATCCAACATCCCCAGGATGGTCGCCCCAGAAACCGAATCCAGATTGCCCGTGGGTTCGTCTGCCACAATGATTTCGGGATTGGTAGTAAGGGCACGGGCAATCGCGACCCTCTGACGCTGCCCGCCTGAAAGTTGAGTGGGTTTGTGTTCCATTCTATCCCCTAACCCCACCTGACGAAGGACTTTTTCGGCTTGCGCTTTCCTTTCAAAAAAAGGGATTCCTTGAAACCACAAGGGGAGCATGACGTTTTCCAATGCGGTCATGCGATTAATGAGATTAAAGGATTGAAAAACAAAACCAATCG